>NZ_JBRCAD010000229.1:0-12712 GCF_053493415.1 Trichothermofontia sp.
GGCCTCTGGTTCTGGCGCAAGGCCGCGCCAAGGACTCACTTCCAAAACGCCCCTAGGGGTAAAGACCACCTTGAAGAGGGCGATGGGTCCCCGGACCGCCGTTCCTCCCTCAACCGGGATAAAGACCAGTTCCGGCAAGGGGGTACGATCGGCCTGAAGACGGGAGGTTTCATCCTCCGGCGCATAGCCCACGATCGCGCCCTGAAGATCCACACTCACTTTGTAGGTCAGCGTTTCGTCAAACTCCGGTTCATTCCATTTCTGATCAATGGCGTCATACAGTTGGGTGCGTAACCGGCGTAACTGATCGACATCGGTGATTTCAATACTGGCAGCGGCTCCCTCGTTGCTATCTGGGCTGGCGGTGGGGGCAGGGCTGGCGGTAGGTGAGGTCGTACTGGCCTCGGTTTCCGTCCGCCACTCCGGTTGGCGAGGACGCTGGATTTCCGGTACGGGCAATAGGAAGAAGGCAGCGGCACCAGCAATGGCCACACTGGCGACCCCCAGCACGATCGGGGTAGCCTGTTCCCGGATCGGGGGTGTTGGTGCATCCCTACGGGAAACGGGTTGGAGTTGAATTTGCACATCGGGCAGGGTGCGGGCATCGGCGCGAAACTGATCGATCGCCTCCACGAGATCGAATAATTGCACCGTGGTAATATCCGCCTGCATCAGGGTGGTCGGATTCGGGGTGGCAATCCCCTGGGGCTGGATCGTGAGACGGTGCAAATGACCCGCCCGTTCCAGGCGCACTAGGGCCGCTCCCGAAGGTTGGGAATGAACCGATCGCACCCCGCTAAAAAGCTCCTGAACGTAGAGATTGACGGCTTGGACCAATTGTTCAAAAAACTCGCGACCGCCGATCAGGGCATCGTGTTCGCTAATATGGCATTCGGCATTCAGTAACGTCGCCATCAGGGGGCGGGTTTCGCCGATCGGCTCTAGTTCTGTGGCATCGCCTAAGCCTTCCAGAACCAGGGTGCAATTGGGCAAGCGATAGTGGCGCTGAATCGTCATGAAACTTCTCCGTCAAACAGACTGACCCAAAAACGCTGCATCCCGGCTGTACCCGTACAGAATAAAAGCTGTTCGAGCAAGTTCATCGCCAGTTGGTTCAATTTTTCATCGGTGTCGTAGATCAGCACCCCGCCTCGACGCGGGTTCATGCGGGCACGGAAGTGCGCCCGAAAGCGTTCCAGGTAATGGGACAGGCGAAAATGATGGTCGGTCGAAAGATCTTTCTGGCGAAGTTGCTGATAGTCCAAAAGCAACTGCCGAATAATCACCGTCAGGCGACGGGCCAGTTGACAAATCAGCAAGACCAGGGCCTTTGCTTCCGTGAGGCTGAGAGGCCGTCGCTGGCTATAGCGGCGTAGGGGGTTGGTGCTGCGTAGCCGCCAGAGGTGGACACGGTTTTTGATCAGGCTTTGCAATCCCAATTCTTTTGACATATAAAGGATGGCTTCAGAACCGTTGAGGTCCAACGCTTCGATCGCCAAGAGCATGAGGTCAATCTGCTGACGTGCCCGCTTAGGACAGGTCGCCTCGGACAAGGGGATATCCGGCAGACTGTCCAGGATCAAAGGAATAGAATCAGACACTTGGGTGGGTGTGGGCATTGTGCTGGCAGAAACATTCATGCGAACCGATTCGACCCCAGTATGTGGAACATCCAGCAGCATTGTATCGGAATCCGGATCTCGCTCAGTATAGTGCAAACTTCGTGAGGTAGTCTTCTAGTGTACGATCGTCTCTGCTGCGTTGACGATGATTCCCGGCGATTCGTTTCCCTATGGACCTAAGAGCACTGATTCGTGAGATTCCCGATTTCCCTAAACCGGGCATTGTTTTTCGCGATATTACCACCCTACTCCATAACCCGGAAGGACTCCGCTATACCATTGATCTCCTGACGGAGCAATGCCGCGACTGGGGAGCAGATCATGTGATTGGCATTGAATCGCGGGGCTTTATTTTCGGAGTGCCCTTGGCCTATAACTTGGGGGCAGGGTTTGTGCCCGTGCGCAAGCCGGGGAAGTTACCGGCGGCGGTGCATATGGTTGAATATGACCTGGAGTATGGCACCGATCGCCTGGAAATTCACCAGGATGGGCTGCAACCGGGCTGTAAGGTGATCATTGCCGATGACTTAATCGCGACCGGGGGCACGGCTCGCGCAACGGCGGAATTGGTACAACGCATTGGCTGTGAACTGGTGGGGTTTAGTTTTATTGTGGAGTTGAAAGCGCTGGGGGGACGGCGGCAGTTGCCCGATGTCCCGATCGTCAGCCTGGTGGCCTACGACTAGTACAGTAAACATAAAGTTTCGCAACGTTGGTAGTAACGACTTTAGTCGTTGCCAGCTAAAGCCAGCACTGCGAACGTTGCAGAACTTACTGTTCGAGCTACTAGTTGCGAACGCACCTTCTAGTGAGTGGGCCAGCCCACCTGGGTGGGTTGTTCATAAATGCGTTTCAACGTATTGAGATCCCTCGCGGAAATCGGGGGAGGCTGACGGACTTGGGCATAGTAAAGGACATCGCCTGGATCGGGGCTGTGTCCCCAGATGCCGAGGGCATGGCCCAACTCATGTCGGGCGGTTGCCTGGGTAAAGGTAGCCGGTTGGTGGGGACTCAGGTAAATATCAAAGCGATGGCGCAGCAGGGTTGTCCCGTCGGTTTGGGGCCGGGTGGTGTACAGGGTATACCGGGTTTCGGCAGCCCGTATGCGGGCCAAACGGCCATCGGGATGGCGTTGAATGGGGGGGGCCGATCGCCAAATCCGGATATCTGCGGTTTCAGGCGTTTCGACTAGGGTTAGGGGTAAAAAGGGATGCCAGACCGCGATCGCGGCGGTGATCGCCTGTCGCCAGGTCTCGGCTTGGGTGGCAGCAAACCCGTTGAGGTTCGGTTGGGAGGGTTCGACATACACGGTAATCGGAAAAGTTGACCACACTAGATACCCAACTTCTGAGGGGGCAATCTGGTCGAAATAATCCCCACGCTGATTTGGGTCCTGCCACTGGGCCAAAAAGGGCGGCAAGGGATGGGGGCGAGCAGCCAGTGCCGATCGCTGGGGGGCGGCTGGAGGAGACATGGCTAGAGTGGCCTCTGGGGAAAACGATCGCGATCCCAAAGTGAGGCTGGCGATCGTCAGTCCGATCAGTCCTAGGAACACTACCCATCGTCGTTGCCGTTGTAAAAACCGTGCGTTCATGTCAAGGGGGGCGACCTGCTGGTGTTTGTCTATACGGAACCTCGATACCTCGATTAATGGGGACGGGGGGTGCCACCGGCCACCTCAAACCCTGATGATTGTATGGGCACAGTTGCAACAACGTTGGTATTTTTCGAGATGCGCATAAAATTTATGGAACAAGGAAGGAGTATGCTTCCCAGCAAACGCCAGTTCTGCACGATATCGGCATCAGAGGCATGGATTAGCCAAGCCGCACACATACTAACACGTACCCTTGGGGAACTGGACAACGATACCTGGCCTAACGATCATAGTGCTCGCCAGGAGGTTATGGAATGTATACGGGAGCCAAATATCTGTATTGGCCTTTGCGAAGACGATATATTACTGGGCTGGCTGGGGCTACGTCCCATGTATAAGACAACTTGGGAAATGCATCCTCTGGTGGTTGATGCCCAATATCAACGGCAAGGGATTGGCAGCGCTCTACTGGCGGAAATTGAGAGAATCGCTAGGGAAAAAGGCATTATTGGAATAGTGCTGGGAACGGATGATGAACAATTTAGGACTTCGCTATCCCAAGTCACTATTAGCCGGGAGAATATATGGGAAGAAATCAAAACCATAAAAAATCTTCGACACCACCCCTATGAATTCTACGAGAAGTGTGGATATATGATCGTTGGCATCATTCCAGACGCGAATGGGAAGCATAAACCTGACATCTGGATGTGGAAGGGATTGGCCTGACAAGGAGTTGTCTCTTGCTTCAAGAACAGTTGACATCCTCAGTCGATCACACATTGAACGTGGGATAGCCGTCTCGGCGGTCTCCGGGGCAGGCAGGATGCCTGCCCCACAATTATTTTTCGTTCGCGTCGTGTCTCCGCAGGAGAATCTACTACAGCCGTTCCCTCCCTAATGAAGTTGTCAAGCCTTGTAAACAAGGGGCTTAAGCCCCTTGTCTGTACCTCACTAAATATGGAAGTGTTATAATGCGGCTTTAGTTTAGTCATAAAGCCAAGCGTTAGACTGAGCAGCCTGACTTAAGGTTGGATACAGAGTTGGCGATCGTGATCCGAGATGAGACTGAGGACGATATTGCCGCGATCGCAGAGGTCACGATCGCGGCCTTTGAGACGCTGGCAATCAGCAACCACACGGAGCAATTCATCATTGAGGCCCTGCGATCGGCCCAGGCGTTGACCCTATCGTTAGTTGCCGAAGTCGAGGGGCGAGTGGTGGGGCATATTGCCTTTTCACCAGTCACCTTGTCCGACGGCACTGGGGATTGGTATGGTCTAGGGCCGCTTGCCGTTCTACCGCAATACCAGCGTCAGGGGATTGGTAAAGCGTTAGTACAAGCAGGGCTAGCGCGATTAAAAGCGTTAAAGGCAAAGGGTTGTTGTCTCGTGGGGCATCCCGAATACTACCGGCAATTGGGTTTTGAAAATGCGGCTGGCCTCGCCTGTGCAGGTGTTCCCGCAGAAGTGTTCTTTGTGCTGGTCTTGGATGGCCACTTGCCGCAGGGGACGGTGACATTTCACGAGGCATTCCAAGCCACAGGGGAACCTTGACCGGCGATCGCGACCCGTTCGTGACGCCCATAGGCTGTTAGTTGTTTGTGAGTTGTTGCCAATCCGCTGACTAGCTTTGTATTGGCCGATCGGTCTTCCCAATCAGTGCCAACAAATCCGCCTCCGTCAGACAGGGAATCCCCAACCCTTGCGCCTTTGCCAACTTCGATCCCGCGCTCTCCCCCACCACCAGATAATCCGTCTTCCGGCTCACCGCTTCCGTCACCTTGCCCCCCGCCTGCTGAATCAATGCCTTGGCTTCCTCCCGTGTCAGTGTTGGCAGCGTTCCTGTCACCACGAAGGTTTTCCCGGCCAATGCTTGAGACATGGGTGTCGCCGTCGCACTCTCAACCGCACGCAACTGCACCCCCGCTGCCTGCAACCGTTCAATTAACTGCTGATTCGCTGGAATTTGAAACCATGCATAAACCGACTGGGCAATTTCCGGCCCAATGCCATAGATCGCCGCGATCGCATCCACCTCAGCCCGCGCCAACTGCCCCACATCCGGGAACGCCGCCGCCAACGCCTGGGCACTCACACTCCCCACATGGCGAATCCCCAATCCATAGAGCACCCGTGACCAGGGCTTTTGCTTCGAGGCCGCGATCGCCTGCACCAACTTCTGCGCCGACTTTTGCCCCAGCCGTTCCAACTGGGCCAGCGGTTCGACTTCCAATGCATATAAGTCAGCCACCGACTGGACCAGTTGCGCCGCCACCAATTGCTGCACCAACTTTTCCCCCAGGCCATTGATATCCAACGCATCGCGACTGGCCCAATGCACCAACGCCCCCCGCACGATCGCCGGACAGGCCGCATTCACACAGCGGGTCACCACCTCCCCCTCCGGTTGCACGACCGGACTGCCACATTCGGGACAGTGATCGGGCAACACCACCCGTTCCGCGTGGGGAGGCCGCAATTCCGGCAATACCCGCACCACCTCCGGAATAATTTCCCCCGCCTTGCGCACGACCACCGTATCGCCCAGGTGTAAATCCAACGCCAGCAGGCGATCGCGGTTATGGAGACTCGCCCGACTCACCGTGGTTCCCGCCAACGGCACCGGCTGAAACTCCGCCACCGGGGTCAGGGCACCAGTGCGCCCCACCTGCACGACTACCCGCTCCACTTTCGTCGGTGCTTCCTCCGCCGGGTATTTCAGCGCCACCGCCCAGCGGGGAAATTTTTGCGTAAACCCCAATTCCTCTTGCAACGCCAAATCATTGAGCTTCACCACCACCCCATCCGTGAGGTAGGGCAAGTGAAACCGCGCCGTCGCCCAGCGATCGTAATAGGCCCGCACCGCGTCTAAACCCTGACAGCGTTGCCGCTCTGGATTCACCCGAAACCCAAACCGTTGCAGCAGTTCTAAACATTCCCACTGGGTCGGGGGTAGTTCAGCGTCCTCATCTAAAATGTGCAGCGTATAGGCAAAAAAATCCAGCTTGCGATCGGCGACAATGCGTGAATCCAACTGGCGTAATGTCCCTGCCGCCGCATTCCGGGGATTGGCAAACAGCGCCATGCCCTCCGCCTCCCGCTCCTGGTTAATCCGCTCAAACACCGACAGCGGCAAAAACGCCTCCCCCCGGACTTCCACCCATGCCGGGGGATTGTCTACTTGCAACCGCAAGGGAATACTGCGAATCGTGCGCACATTTTGGGTAATTTCCTCCCCCATCGTGCCATCCCCCCGCGTCGCCCCCCGTACCAGCACCCCATTTTCATAGGTCAACGCCAGTGCCGAACCATCAATCTTCAGTTCACACACATAATCTGCCAGCATTAACCTCGTAGGGGCGGGTTTCCCAGATAAATCCGGTACCAAACCGTCAACATCCATAAACCCGCCCATCTGGGGATTCTCCGGGGGAGACGCTGCGCGAACAGAGGGTGATTCATCTTGCTCCCCCCGCACCCCCAACACCCGCTGCCAACGGTCCTGCCAACTCGCAAACTCTTCAAGATTAAAGGCATTCTCCAAACTGTAGAGGGGGACCGCATGGGTCACCGACGTGAATTGGGTTGCCGGTTTTTCCCCCACCCGTTGCGTTGGGCTATCGGGCGTCACCAAATCCGGGTGCTGGGTTTCGAGATCCTGGAGTTCGCGGTAGAGGCGATCGTAAACCGGGTCCTCCATAATTGGCGCGTCGAGGACATAGTAGGCATAGCTGGCCTCGGTAAGTAGCCGTCGGAGTTCTTGCACCCGTTGCTCAATCGTCACCTGTGGCTCGGTCTGCTGAGGATTGGGGGAGGAGTGAGGTGGGAGGAAAGAGGAGTGAGGATTGCTCTCTCTTCTCGCTTCTCTCTCCTCTCCCCTAGGCAGATCGGTCTGCTCTGCGGGATCGGGGAAGAGAGGGATTTGGTCAGAAGAGGTCGATCGCGGCACCGTCATTACCCTTAGCGCTCATCCCCCTAGCTTATCCTCAAGGTGTCAAAACTTTTAGGAAGGTTTGCGTAAACCAGCGACATCGCCCAGCTTTTAGCCAAATTGAGCATCACGGGATTACCGGATGGTTGGGGAATCTGGATCGATGTGTGAGCAAACTGCTATACTGAAAAACGCGATGGCGAGCGTAGCCAAGTGGTTAAGGCAGTGGATTGTGGTTCCACCATGCGCGGGTTCGAATCCCGTCGTTCGCCCTAATAAGGTTTAATCGCATCGGGTGAAGGTGTACGATAGCGCTTAACCGAGCCTGTCGTGTGTCTTAAACCTGTTCAGTCGCAGAAAGATAACGGTTCCCTTGCGCATCAAACTAGGCATCGCTTTCGGACACTGCGATGTAAGTTGGGAGCGGGGCGGTTGAACTGCTCCAACCGACGAGATTACATCGATGGGCAAACCTCCCGGTCACTAATGCCTTAAGAGACTGCTACGATCGCCCTATCCCTACGCAAATCACGGGTAACAGCATGGAGCCAACCGCGAAATCACCCGATCAAATTGTGATCGCAGAGGTCAATACCACCCTCAAACGGCTACTGAAACATTGGGGTAATGTAAAGAAAGCGCAACAGAGTTGGGACTTTAAATCCTCCGATCAAGTGCTGTCAGCCTTTACCGCAGATCTTCAGCAGCTTGTCCAAGCTTGGCCAGAGTCCCGCCAAACTCTCCAAAGCGCGATCGCCCAGGATCAAGCCTTTGTGCAATCTGATCAGTATCCTGCCGCGATCGCGGATGCCTTTGCCGCCGTGGATGTGCCCCTTCAGGGGGAATTTCCCACCTACGAATTTCCTCCCTTCAAATTGACGTTTTCGCCAGAAAATGGTTACGTCCGCTTAAGTATTGGTCGTCAGGCGCAACAAACGCGCCTCTTTGCACCGGATGTATTAGCTGCCTGGGTCGCAGTACAATATAAGCGCGTAGTGAATAGTAATTTTAATGCCGATCGCTTTTGCCGGGATCTGATCAGTGCCTATGAAGTGGTCAACCGTCTGGCGCTGCAAAAGCCCGATGTGGTCTGGGGTCATCCGGTGCCGCTCAAGGATATCTATAAGCTGCTCACGCTCAAACAATCCAGCCGCCAGGACTATCCTGAGTCCCTGTTTACCTACGATCTCACCCGGCTCAAGGAGCAAGTTGACATTAGTTACCACCACTATCGGTTTGAACTGGTGCCCTCGCGGAATGCGACGAAGGGGCTACTCTTGCGGAATAGCAAAGGCCAAGAAAGTCGGGTTGATGCCTTAATTATTTATGCCAACGATGACACGGATTAACCCAGCCGATCTCGAACAGTTGCAACAGGGAATCCCCCCCAGCAATCCCACATTGCTGGCCCAGATGACCCTAGGACGAGAGGTGTGGCTCGATCGCGTCCGGGAGCATTACCTGGAAAATTATCTGGCTGATGGCGGTAGCAAGGTAAAAGTCCTGGTTGGAGAAGCGGGTACCGGCAAAACTCACCTGGTACGATCGGTGCTCCAGGATGCCCAGACCATCGGCTATGCAACGGTCTACCTCTCAGCGCGGGATCACAAGCTCAATGACCTGCCGGGACTCTACCGGGCGATCGTGGCGCAACTGGATATGGATGCCTTGGTCCAAGGACTGTGCTGTTACGTGGCGGCGGAATTGGGGTATGGCCGCGATCGCTACGAGGGGCAGGGGTCCCTAGTTCCCCTCCTGTGCGAGGAGCAGCTACTCACGCGGGATCAAGCCATCCGGGAAATCAACCGCGCCAAGGCCAAAGTCTTTCATACGATCGACCTGGGAACCTCCTTCCGCACCTTTGCCCACCATGTCATTACCAGTCACCTGATTCATGAGAACGCGGCGGATTTGGCCTTAGGACTGAAATGGCTGCGGGGTGAAAAATTGGAACGCCACGAAAAGCAGATCACCCATTTATTTGAGCGCCTCAGCCGCACGACTGCCCGTGCCTGGTTAAATTGCCTGATTCGCTTGTTACAACTGGCCGGTAAAACGGGATTGGTTGTGGCGATCGATGATTTAGAAGTGCTGACGGAACCCTCGCCGATCACGGGTCGCTTTCTCTATACCCCCAATGCCATCAAGGATGTCTGTGAACTGTTTCGCCAACTGATCGATGACGTGGAACTACTGAGCCACTTTCTGTTGCTACTGGCGGGACGGCCAGCGGTGATCCAGGATGAAAAACGGGGATTTAAGAGTTACGAAGCTCTGTGGATGCGGTTGCAAACCGGGTTAGTCCCGATCGAAAAATTTAATCCCCTCGCCGATATCGTCGATACCGATGCCCACCTGCTGGCCAATGGTCGTGACTTTGCCGACGCAGTTCACGGCAAATTGCTGACGCTCTTGAGTGATGCCAATTTCCCCCTAGAGTTGGATTATGAAGCGGTGCCTGATCTCAGCGAACAGGGGCCACTGCGATCGGCGGTGATGAAGGCTACTTTGATGGTGCAATCCTGAGCGTTGCCCTCACCCCCGGCCCCTCTCCCCAAGGGCGAGGGGAGTTAAGCCCGATGCCTCTGCCCACAGGCGAGGGAAGTTAGGCCCGATGCCTCTCCCCTAGGGCGAGGGGAGTTCAGCCCAATGCCTTTGCCCACAGGTGAGGGGAGCATAAAAAATACTGCGTTGTGACCGAGTGTCCTATGCCAACCTACTCAGAGAGTCGTAAACAGGCCATTGCGGTGATTGAGTCCCTGCGGGCGGGCATTCCCACGCGGGCTTCGACCCGTGCCCTACCGGATCTGCGGGAGTCGCTCATTGCGCAAATTGCCCAGGATCTCAGTCGCCTTGCTAGCGGTAATCCGCCGCCGGGGCGTTTGCTTTGGGGGGCCTATGGCCAGGGGAAAACCCATGCCTTAACGGCGGTGGAGCACATGGCGCTGGATGAGGGGTTTGCGGTCAGTCGCCTGTCCCTGAGCCGGGAGGTGTCCTGTCACCACCTGTTTAACTTTTATGGCCGGGTGGCGATCGCCCTGCGCACGCCTGACTCCCAAGTTCCCGGTATTCAACAGGCCCTCGATCGCCAAAATCCTGGTGATCTGGTCGATAGCCCCATTCTCAAGCCGGGACGCTATGTTCATCCCTTGCCCGCGATCGTGCTGGAGGACTATTTCTATGCGGCGGGGGAAGATCGCGACCTGCTCTATGGTGATTTGATGGGGACGCGACTGTCGATGCCGGAACTGCGACGGATGCACCGTCTGAACCGGGGGGAAACCCTGCCGCGCTTTGAGGAAAGCTTTCGGGTGAAGGAACACGCCAGTGCCTATTTTGGTCTGCTGGCGGATGCGGTGGTGTGGTGTGGTTACAAGGGTTGGGTGATTTTGATCGATGAGGTGGAACTGGTGGGTCGGTTGGGACGGGTGAGCCGCCTGCAAGCCTACCGGAACCTGAACTGGCTGCTGAATTGGTCCAGAACCCTGCCCTACCCCATCTATACCCTGGGGGTGGTGGCTTCGAGTTTGCGCAATGATGTGTGGTTTAGTGGGGCGGGAACCAGTGGGGCGGGAACCAGTGAGGCTAAACCCAAGGGACGACAGGCCCGTATTGATAGTGTGCAAATGCCGGCCCTGGCGGCTGAACGCTTGGGACCGGAAGCGGCACAGGAGATGGAAACGTTTTTTAAGACGGCGATCGGTCGTCAATGTCCCTCGATTAAGCTGATTCAGACGAAGGATTTACTCGGTTTATTGGAGCGGTTGTGCGAGTTACACGGGCTGGCCTATGGCTGGTCGGCAAAACTGGATGTGGATAATTTGCTCCGCACGGTGAAGGAGGCGGGGAGCCAACCGATTCGGACTTATATTCGGGCGGCGTTGGAGGTGTTGGATATTGCCTATATTTATCGGGAGGCGATCGACCTACGGGTGGATACGCTGCGGGAAGTGACGTTGACTGAAGATGAGAGTTACTTTGCGCTGGAAGATGACACATAGGGGAGAGGTTAGAGCCTTGGGTGACACCACCAAGACACGAAGATGCACCAAGGGGCACAAGGGGGACACGAAGAGATTCGGGGTTTTAACCAGGTGACCTGTGCCCTGTAAATTTTCCTGATTGGGGGGAGTCCGCAGCGTAAGGGAAAGCAGAAACTTCTGTCCCCCAAGCCACGTCCCAGGGAGTGTGACGGTACCATTGGCAACTATGACACAGGCTGGGTTAAGGGACAGGGTGCAGGATCAGTGTTGGCGTACTGGGAGCAGAGCAGTGATTCAGGAGTTCCATCTCTCGGTGACCCCGCTGGGGGACGATGAGTACTTGGTGCGGACGGAGCAGGTTGCCCCAGGGGTGCCCTTGGCGGAAGAACAGGTGGTGTGGCCGATCGAGACTTGGCTACGGCAGTCGCGTTTGCTCATGCAGGACCCCTTGCTCACTGTATTGCAGGGCAAAAAAAAATTGGGCCGAGGGACGGGTGAACCCACGGTGGCCAACCTGGTTAGCTTTGGCCAAACCCTCTATAACCAACTCTTTCAGGGCACGGTCCGCGACAGTTGGGTGACGGCACAAGGGATTGCCTTCCATCGCCGGGAACGCTTGCGTCTGCGGCTGGGCCTGAAGGGATCGCGCTTAACCCGTATTCCCTGGGAAGTCCTCCAAGGCGATCGCCCTCTGGCTACGGGGACCGATGTCATGTTCTCCCGATACCAGCCTACCCCGATCGCCCTGGCCTCCCCCCTGCTTCAACACCTCCATCCCGATCCCCACCAACCCCTACGGGTTCTGGTTGTGCTGGCGGCCCCAGAGGATCAGGAGCGACTGGCCCTGCGCCATGAGGTGGAAACCCTACAGGCGGAACTGCGACGGGTGGCCAGCAGCAGTGAGATGGGACCACTCCCCGAACTGGATTTAACGATTCTGGAACAACCGGGGCGCGAGGCCCTGACCCAAGCCCTGGAACAGGGGGATTACCAAGTTCTGCACTATTCCGGCCACAGTAATGTGAGCGCAACCGGGGGAGAACTGTACCTGGTGAGTGGCCAAACGGGACTGACGGAAGCCCTCAGTGGTGAGGATCTGGTGGGGTTACTGGTCAACAATGGCATTTGCATGGTGGTCCTCAATTCCTGCCGGGGTGCCCATGCCGCCAGTGAAGAAGTGACCCGTGAAGAACTGACTGACGATACGGCGACCCAAAGTCTGGCGGAAAGCCTGGTACGGCGCGGGATTCCCGGTGTGCTGGCAATGGCGGAACGGATTCCCGATTCGGTGGCGTTGACCCTGAGCCGCCTGTTCTATCGCAACCTTAAGCAGGGCTATCCGGTTGATCTCAGTTTGAACCGGGCGCGTCAGGGGTTGATTTCGGCCTATGGCTCCCATCAACTCTATTGGGCCTTGCCGATCCTCTACCTACACCAAAATTTTGATGGCTTTTTGACGGTACCGGCAGCGGCAGCCGCCGATCGCGAAGCAAATCTGGACCTACCCGAACCGACAACCGAGGAGTTACCCGCGATCGCAACCGAGGCAACCGCTAGTAGCACCGCCACCCCCGACC
>NZ_JBRCAD010000230.1:0-13532 GCF_053493415.1 Trichothermofontia sp.
TTTCAATTCTGGGAACTGCTGTTTGGCAGCCGCCAGTGCCTGGCACTGGGAGTAGTATGTGGGCCGCTGGGCAGCAGCAGGGATGATGTACTCCCGGTCGATGCGACAAGCATTGATGTCGCACTTGCGAGAACGCGCCCAATCTTTACGTTCGGCCAGCGCAAAATTGTAGACTTTCCGGCAAATCTCCAGCCAGTCCGCAATAATCGCTTCCTGCTCAAGCGTAGGTTGCAGCTTGTACTCGTAAGTGAGGGTTACCATGCTGCAATTTTAGCCTTTTGATTAAGGTGTTCGCAGTTTACTCAAAGCCGTCCGAGAAGGACGGGGCTTGAATCCCATTATTTTTTGGTCAAGGCCCGCCTCTACCATCCGAGGAAGGAAAGATAGGGGGTTGGCACCGTTGCGGTGGTTGGGGTTACCGGTGTCTGCGCGTTCTCAGCGGTTGGGGGGCTGGTCGGAGTCGCATCGTCGGCTTCGATCCGCCATTCTGTACAGAACGTGGCCGTGGAAAAGCCACCAAACCGTTTGACCGTGCTGGTGCGCATCCGCAGGCTGGGGGTAGGGAACCAAAAGCGCTCGATCGAACTCATGGTTTCATACTCTGTCGTCAGCACTAGGGCATCCTCGTCATCCATATAGTATTGACCCGCCACCGGAATGATTTCGGCGTAGCCCCGTTCCCTGAGCAGGGTGCCTTGACGGGGATTAGCCACATCTGGGATCAGGGCAAATACCGTCGTTCCTTCATGGTTTTCCTCATCCTGATCCCAGGCCATTGAGCTACTCCAGGAGACAAAGGCTCCCCCGATCGCGGTTTGTGGGTCAACTTGATGGAGTTGGCAAATTTCAATAATACTGGCGTCTTGGGCGGGTAAGGCTTTGACGTAGATCTCAGATTCCCCGGCTTCCGATCGCCGGAAGGCTAAGTGATGGGTGGTGCGTTGCGATCGCCACTTACCCGTACTTAGCTCAAAAAACGCCATGACATTCATTGTCACCTGAATCCCCCTTAATCCGCTGCCTCAATCACAACCATCCCTGAGCTACCCAGGGCCGCAGGTTGATTTTGATCATACCGCGACTCACTCGGTTTGCCAGCCAATGCTTTGCCGACTTATGCGACACTCAGGAAGGGAGTGAACCCAGGGCCAACCCTACCCCGGTAACGGGTGCTGGTTCTTCCCAGCGTGATTGTGAGCCAACGGGTTAGTCCTATGGATTATCGTGATGCGGGTGTGGATGTGGTGGCTGGACGGGCCTTTGTTGATCGCATTCGTGCCGCCGTTACTGCGACCTATCGCCCGGAAGTCCTCGGTGGTTTGGGGGGGTTTAGTGGTCTGTTTGCGTTACCCACGGGCTACCGGGAACCGGTCCTGGTCTCTGGCACCGATGGGGTGGGGACGAAGCTAAAGCTGGCCCATGCCTGCGATCGCCACGAGACGATCGGGATTGATCTGGTGGCCATGTGCGTCAACGATGTCTTGACTGCCGGGGCAGAACCCTTGTTTTTCCTGGACTATTTGGCAACGGGCCGTTTGCAGCCGGAACAGTTGGTCCAGGTGGTGGCCGGTATTGCCCAGGGCTGTCAGCAAGCGGGCTGTGCGCTGATTGGCGGTGAAACGGCGGAGATGCCCGGTTTTTACCCACCTGGGGAGTATGATTTGGCTGGGTTTTGTGTCGGGATTGTCGAAAAATCCGAGATCCTGGATGGTTCCCAGGTCCAGGTAGGGGATCGGGTCATTGGTTTAGCCAGTCAGGGTGTCCACAGTAATGGCTTTAGCCTCGTGCGTAAAATCCTGGGAGAACCCTTGGCAGAGGCCCTACAAGCCTGTCCACCGGAACTGGGGGGGGCGACGCTGGGTGAGGTGTTGCTCACGCCAACGCAGATCTATGTCCAACCCGTGCTAACAGCCCGACGCTCGGGTCTGGCAATCCATGCGATGGCCCACATTACGGGGGGCGGCTTGCCAGAAAATCTGCCCCGCTGCCTGGGTCCCAACCAGGCCCTGCAATTTACCCACTCCTGGCCGATTCCTCCCATCTTTGACTGGATTGCGCGGGTGGGGGAGGTGCCGCCAGTTGCCCTGTTTGACACGTTCAATATGGGTATTGGGTTTGCGGTGATTGTGCCCCCGTCTCAGGCTGAGCGAACGATCCAGATCTTCGAGCAGCAGCAAATCGAGGCGTTTGCGATCGCTGAAGTCATCCCTGGTCAGGGCGAACTGCTCGGCCTACCCGGCAGCCCTGACGGTCAGCAAGGTTAGGTGAAGATCACTAGGCTAAGATCAAAGGAATCATTCCGCCATCGTTAATGAGAGCCAGACGTACCCGTAGCCAAGAACGGATTCTCACCCTGCTGAAGCAGACCCCCCAGAGTCTCTCGGCCCAGGAGATCTATGTCGAACTGCACCGACGAAAGCAGGAATTGGGCTTAGCCACAATCTACCGCGCCCTAGACGCGCTGAAACGGGAAGGCGCGGTGCAGGTGCGTGCCCTGGCCAATGGGGAGGCCGCCTATAGCCTCATCCACGCCGATCGCCACCACCTGACCTGTCTACAATGCGGCAACTCGATCCCGATCGACGAATGCCCTGTGCATGAACTTGAAGCCCAGTTGAACCGATCACACCACTTTAAGATTTTCTTTCACACCCTCGAGTTCTTCGGCCTCTGCGATCGTTGCCAAGCCCAGGCTACCCCTTAAGGACATCCCGATGACGGTGGGAGCGGGGCAGTTGCACTGCCCCAATTAACGCAATTGCGTTGGCTGTGGGCGCAAGCTGGGTACTTTTCGAGGTGTGCTTAGCGCCCTTTAACTGCAATTTTGAGACTGCCACCCACGCTTGGTCGTCACAACTTTCGTCGCTCCAGGCGGGCTGATCTCCCGATGATTATTCGTTGGCCTGCAACAAGTACTGGCTAGTGACGACTGAAGTCGCCACTACGAACTGGGGGATAAGCGCGGGGATGCCCGCGATCGGCTAACGAACGATCGGGGGGATATCGCCACTGTTATTGCCACTAATCACCGCCTTCATCCCCTCGATCGTCGCCGGGATACTGTGGGGGTCCATAAACATCACCTTGCTACTCTCGCTGCTGCCAATCTTGAGACCCATTTGCAGGTATTGCTGGGCCAACAAGAATTGGAGGGCTTCCCGGCTATTGGGATCAGCGCCGAGGGTGCGTGTGATGAGTTGCATCGCCTCTGAGGTCCCCTGGGCCCGGAGAACTTGCTCCTGTCGTTCAGCTTGGGCGTGGAGGATCATGGCCTTTTGCTCCGCCTCCGCTTCCAGAATCGTCGCCTTTTGGCGGGCTTCCGCATCGAGCACCCGGGCTTC
This sequence comes from Trichothermofontia sp., assembly GCF_053493415.1. Classification (NCBI taxonomy): domain Bacteria; kingdom Bacillati; phylum Cyanobacteriota; class Cyanophyceae; order Leptolyngbyales; family Trichocoleusaceae; genus Trichothermofontia; species Trichothermofontia sp. Next base: position 3,342 of record NZ_JBRCAD010000230.1, read on the forward strand.
CGCTTCCCCACGGGCCGTGTTAATCGCCGCATCCCGTTCCCCTTCTGAGGTAAGGATGGCGGCTCGCTTGCGCCGTTCCGCCGCCATTTGCAGTTCCATTGAATCCTGCACGGCTCGAGAAGGCGTGATATCGCGTAATTCTACCCGTGTGACCTTAACGCCCCAGGGATCGGTCGAGGTGTCTAATTCCCGCAGGAGGGTTTCGTTGACCTGTTGCCGGGCCGTAAAGGTTTCATCCAACTCCAGTTTGCCCATTTCGGCGCGAATCTGGGTCAGCACCAGGTTTTGCATCGCCTGCACCAGATTTTCTACCCGGTAGAAGGCTTTTTCCATATCGATAATGCGCCAGTAGACGACGGCATCTACCGAGATGGATACATTGTCACGGGTAATACAATTCTGCTTGGGAACGTCCAGCACCTTTTCCCGGATGGTTTCCTGGTAAACCACTTTATCGATAAAGGGTGTCACGAAATTAAGGCCCGGTTTCAGTTTAGTTTTGTAGCGACCAAGGCTTTCGACCAGGGCTTCATCACTTTGGTTGATCACTTTAACTGAGCCAATGATGGCTGAACCACCAAAGACGAGAAATACGAAAAAGATAAATCCAAATCCTCCCATCGGGGCTGTCTCCTCAAACGATTGGGTTAAAAATCACTGTTAGTCAACCACCGCTAACCACTGGCTAAGGGCAGGGCAGACCGGAGGTTCATCCCAGATCTGAACTTTTGAGCACGGATTGGGGCACCACAATCAGCGTGGTCCCTTTGCGCCCGACCACGTAGACCTTTTGTTGGGCGGGAATGGTTAGCGCTTCGTCTTCGCAACAGGCTCGCCAGGAATTCCCTTCATATAGCACCCGTCCGGCCTCCCCAGCGGGGATTTCCGTGAGGGTTTCGGCTTCCCGTTCGCCCTCTAGGTTCAGGGCCGCCTTGCGATCGGGCACCAAGCGCCGTGACAGCATCAGGAGCACCCCAGATAGGGCGATCCAGAGGGCAAATTGGACCGTAAAATACGGGATCACTAGGGCAACGATCGCCACCAGCAGGGCACTAACCCCCAAGGTAAATTCGATAAAAGCCGAGGGCAGAAACAATTCTGCTAAACACAGAACTGACCCCACCAGCAGCCACACCAAACTTAAATTCAGGGACATGGTATTCCATCCGTCCGATGTGATCTCAGGGCGAACAAGCGTCCAATCGAACCTCCACAGCCCCATCCTACTGTAGGGACACAAGCAGCCGCCAAATTTTGTAGTGTTTCTAAATTTTGTAGTGTTTCTATAGATGTGCTATCGATAGCTGCCCCCTGCTTCCTGCCGCTGGCTAGTACAGTGCCAAGTTAATTAGGCAGAGTTTGTCGTGTGGGCTTCTGCCCGCCACCACTCAAGTCGTGACGACCCCACATTGCCAAACTGGCTGTTGGCTATCCTAGGGGCGAGATTGGGAAGGGTTGCCCCGGCCTTCGGCAGGTCGGATTGCCGATCGCACTTGACCGCCACTCAGTTCAGCGGTGTGGGAGGGGGGCAGTTCTCGCTGGAGTTGGTTGCGACCGTTGCGGATGATGCGCATCATGTCATTCAATTGCTGCTCGATCGAATTCAACACGCGATCAGCGTATTCGTCCGCTCCCTGTTCCAGGGATTCACATTCCATCAAGGTACGGCGTTGAGCGTCACTCAGTTCCTGTTGGGCCTGCCGCCGCATTTGCTCAATCTCCTGGATGGTCTGCTCCCGTGCCGCTTCACATTCCTGTTGCACCTGTTGCCAGATCTGGCGGGCTTCCATTTCGGCTTGCTGGATAATCCCTAAATCATCCTTAATCTGGGCTGCCCGTTGTTCCGCCGCTTCGATGATCGATCGGGCGTACTGTTCCGTTTCCAGTAAAATCTCCTCCCGCTGCTGGACCACCTCTTGGGCTTCGCGGAAGGCGGCGGGTAAGCTCAGGCGTACCAGGTCCAACTGCTCCAAAAACTGTTCCTCATCCACCAAGGTCCAGCGGGTAAGGGGCAGGCGGGTACTGTCAAGGATTAGCTCCTCTAGGCGGTTTAACTCCCTTTGGATATCTACGTTATTCCCTCCGGCTGCGGTGGGTCTGCTGGCGTAGCCTGATCCGTTACGATCGGATTCGGTCCGAGAGGAGTCTTGGCGCAGCATCGGTGATAAACATCCAGGGCGACGTGTTTAGGGACAAGATGATCGATCGAACCATCAAACCGGGCCACTTCTTTGACGAGACTACTGCTCAGAAAGCTGTGCTCCGTCGAAGTAGCCAAGAAGACCGTTTCAACCTGTTCAGCCAACGTTTTGTTGGTGTGAGCCATCTGTAGCTCCAGTTCAAAGTCTGATAATACCCGTAATCCCCGCAGAATGACCTGAGCATTGTGGGAACGCACGTAATTTACCGTTAGCCCCCCAAAGCTATCCACGACGAGGTTGGGTAAGTGGGCTGTCGATCGGCGAATTTGTGCCATACGCTCTTGCACGGTGAACATCGGGGTTTTGTTGGGGTTACGCAACACTGCAACAATCACGGTTTCAAACAGCTTACAACCGCGCTCGATAATATCGAGGTGCCCTAGGGTAATGGGATCAAAGCTGCCGGGATAGACTGCAATCACGGTCACTCCAACGAAACAACTGGGGATGTTCCCCGCACCCGATCGCACACAGATGGCGATGGATATAGCAGACTCACTAGAAGCCTACCAGAGTTATACCATTTTGCTCTACTGCCCTTGAGGTTACCCCCAGTAAATTTAAGGAAAGTCCCATGTTCTATTTGATCAGGTTGCTGCTGCTGGCCAGCTTACGGACCCAGGAACTTCGGGGGGGCGACGGGCGGGAAATGCGACGCCCGCTGTCAATTGCCGGGTTGCCGCTAGAGGCTCCTAGCCCCTTTGACGGTGCTCTCCCTGAGACTGGGCTTTAGGGTCAGCAAGACGCATCCGTTGGGGCTGAGCGGGTTGAAGCACTTGTCTGAAGCTTGATGCTGTGCTCGTTTAGGGGGGAGGCGCGGTGGATCACCGTGGCCAAATCCGTTGCCCCGATTTCTTGCCAACCCCAAGCCGCTAAAGATGTGGATTGTGGCAGGGGGGCTTGGACCGGGGGGCCTTGATGCCATTGCGTCCAACCTTGCCCCATCAGCCAGAGGCCGCTGCCCCCAATCAACCCCGCAATGCCTAAACTAATCACCCCATCTAGCCAGAGCCAGTGCAGGACTGAAATGGCGATCGCGGCCACAATCACGCCGATTGAACTGGCCAGATCCGCCAAGCTGTGCAAAAAAACGCCCCGTAAGTTCAAACTTTGCTGACTGCCCCGGTGCAATAATGCCATCCCAATGCCGTTGATCAGTAACCCCACGATCGCCGTCAGCAACATAGGCAGGCTGATGACCGTGGTGGGGGGATGGGCCAGATGTTTAGCGGCTTCCCAGGCGATTAACCCGGCCATGAACAGTAGGCCGATCGCATTTAGAAGGGCTGCCCCCAGTTCCCAGCGCCGGGCGTGGGCACGGTAATAGGACCGGGTGAGCCGGGTCATGCCCGTGGCCCCTAGGGCAATCAGGATAGCGCTGGCGTCGGCTAGCATGTGCCCAGAGTCAGATTGCAGCGCCAAGCTATGGCTGAACCGTCCGATCACCCATTCCAGGCCCGCAAAGCCAAGGACCAGGAGCAGGATAGGACCCAGGACCGCTAGGGGCTGGGCCGAATGGCGAGGCTGGGAGCAGGCGGGGGTCAAACACGGTGAGAGCATGGATGCAGCAAACCCACAGACGCGAACATTTCAGGGGGGTAACTTTGCACGGCGGGCAACCCTAAGGGGGACAAGGGGACCCGGTTAATGGGGCTGACGGCGCAGGAAGGGGATAAGTGCCTGACTCACCTTCTCGTGCCAGTCCTCTTGGGGATAATGCCCCACCTGTTCCAGCTTGACAACTTCGGTCTGGGGAACGGCGATCACGAACTGTTCCACCAGGCTGAACGGCAGCCAGGGATCTTCCATGCCCCAACCCACCAGGGTAGGGTGTTCCCAGGTTTGGAAGCCCGTTTCAAGTTCGGCCAGGACCGTGGGCAATTGCAGGTTACGCACCGTGGCCAGCAGGGCACGCCCCACCGCCGAGGTTTTCAGGTAGGGCCGCCGATAGACATCCAGGGCCTCATCGGGCACGCGGTAGAAACCGCCGCCTTCGAGGGTGCGATCGATCATCAGGGGGTCCTGGGTCAGCATATCGCCAACGAAAGGCAGTCCCAGTTGTTTGAGTTTCCAGGGCAGACGGACGGCTGTGGTTAGGGGCGCGTTGAAAATGGCAAGGCGTTCGATGCGATCGCGGTGCCGCAGGGCATATTGCAACCCCACCGACCCCACAAACCCCTGGACGACCAGGGAAAACCGCGCTAGGTCCAACGCATCGACAAAATCGGCAAACGCCTTGAGATAGGCTTCTGGGGTATAGCTGCCAAATTCGCGGGGTTCCGGTTTGCTGGAAAAGCCAGAGCCGATCCAATCCGGCGCGATCGCCCGCCTGCCCTGTTCCGCCAGGGCAGGCAACACCTCCCGCCAGCTATAGCTTTGGGAAGGGATGCCGTGTAACAGGACCACAGGGGGACCTTCCGGCTCCTGCATTGGGAGACATTCCCGATAGAACCACTGCAAGGTACCCACATCGATCTGCTGTTCCGTCACCTTCATGCCCACCATTAGCCCGCCAGCGCCACCAAAATTTCTCCCCCCAGTATGCCAGGATTTGGAATGCCTAGATTCGGCATGCCGGAATGCCGATGGGTAAATTGATTGGTAAATTTGATTGGTAAATTGTAGGGGCGGGTTTTGCCAACGGCTTTTGGGGACAACAGGGTCCCAATAAACCCGCCCAATGCGAACGGTTGGTTCCGGGAGAGACGGGTGACAGCCAAAAAATCCTATGCCCTGATTCACGAATGGTTGACCCCCCAAGCCACGGGCGGGTCCGAACTGGTCGTACAGGCGATTTTAGACCTCGTAGAGGCCGATCTCTATGCTCTGATCGACTTTGAATCTACCAATCCCGACAGCTATCTCTACCAGCGGACGATCGGGACCACTTTTCTGCAACACTTTCCTCAAGCCCGCAATGGCGTCCAGAAATATTTACCCCTATTACCCCTGGCGATCGAGCAATTGGATCTGCGCCAGTACGATATCCTGCTCTCCTCCTCCCATGCGGTTGCCAAAGGGATCTTAACCGCACCGCACCAACTCCATGTGTGCTACTGCCATACCCCCATGCGCTATGCCTGGGACCTCACCTTCGACTATCTCCAGGGTAGTCGGGCGGGTCAGGGGGTGATGGGCTGGCTCACCCGCTATTTGCTGCACCGCCTGCGTCAGTGGGATGTGATTTCCGCCAATCGGGTGGACTACTTCATCGCTAACTCGCACCATACGGCCCGTCGCATCTGGCGCTGTTACCGCCGCCCCGCTGAAGTGATCTATCCACCTGTGAACCTCGATCGCTTCCAACTTCAGCCGGAGAAACAGGATTTTTACCTCACCGTTTCCCGCCTCGTGCCCTACAAGCGTGTGGACATCATTGTCCAGGCGTTCAACCAACTCGATCGGCCCCTGATTGTGATTGGCGACGGCCCTGACTTACCCCGTCTCCGCCAGATGGCCCGCCCCCACATCCAATTCCTCGGTGCCCAACCCAACGCGATCGTGGAACAACACATGGCCCAGGCCAAAGCCTTTGTCTATGCTGCTTGTGAGGATTTTGGCATTGCGCCCGTCGAAGCCCAAGCTTGTGGTACTCCCGTGATTGGCTACGGGGCCGGGGGCGTGGGGGAAACGGTACGGGATTGGCAACAGGACCCCCAGGGGGGCACGGGTATCCTGTTTACCCCCCAAACCCCGACGGCCCTCATGGCAGCGGTTGAAGCTTTTGAACAGCATCAAACCCAATTCAGCCCAGAGGTGATTCGTCGTCAGGCGGAGCGCTTCTCGCCGCAAATTTTTGCCGAACACTATGGTCGGTTTCTTGCCCACGGCATTGAGGCCTTTGACCAGGGAGCCACGATCGTCCCCCCGTCGTAACGGCTGCAAACCCAGGTCGCTCGGATCGGCCCACGCCAGCCCAAATCGTGTCCTAGACAACAATATTGGAGACAAACACAGCCCGATTTAGCCGGAATTCGGGCTTGAATGCTTAATTTTACGACTGGGCACACCGGATTAGGGGGATCTGGCTTTATGATGATGACTGTGTGTGGTGTGGATTGTTGTAAGGAGTAAAATGACTGCCGAAAGCCAACTCCTCTCCGGCAAGTTAGTTCGTACACTAGTCAAGCGGGGGTTTCAGCCCCTTGCTGTCCGGGGTAGACGTAGGGGACTGCCTCGGAGCCTGGATCGGGAGTTTCCCAAACGAGTGTTTGATATTGTCTTCTCGCTAGCGGTCCTGATCCTTTTCTCTCCCCTTTACCTGTTGCTGGCGCTCCTGATCGCGCTCAGTTCGCCAGGACCGATCTTCTATGTCCAAACCCGGATTGGACAGAATCACCGACCCTTTGGCTGCCTCAAGTTCCGCACGATGGTCGAGAATGCGGATGAGGTATTGCTGGAGATGCTAGAAACGTCGCCCAATGTCCGGCAGGAATTTGAAGACAACTTCAAACTCAAGCACGACCCCCGAATCACCTGGATTGGTCGCTTTTTGCGTCTGACGAGTCTGGATGAGTTTCCCCAGTTCTGGAATGTCTTGATGGGGGATATGAGTGTGGTCGGCCCTCGGCCCCTGGTTCCGGAGGAACTGTACAAGTACGAACACCATATCCATAAGGTGTTAACGATCAAGCCGGGGATCACGGGCCTATGGCAGGTGTCTGGACGGAATGATATTCCCTATCCGCGCCGTGTCCAGATTGATACTTACTACGTCGATTGTCACAATCTCTGGACGGATTTCTGGATTGTGCTCAAGACGATCGGGGTGGTGATATTCCCGAAAAACAACGGGGCTTACTGAATCGAGCGTTTGCTAGCTAGGACGGCGCAGCTAAACCCAGTGCCTCTCCGGATCGGACGGCTGGCTTCTTTAGGAGAAGTTGGCTCGGTTAGGGGGTAGGGTGGCGTTGTGTCGTCATTTTGGCGGCACCTGAATCTGGCCATCACTTGGCTATGATCAGGTCACGATCGGGGCACGATCGGGTAATCCCTTAGGGGATGGCAGTTGCTCAACCGCTCAATCAGGATGAAGTAGACGCTTATGGCAGTAAAACGGGCTTTGATCACGGGGGTGACGGGACAGGATGGGTCCTACCTCAGTGAGCTTTTGTTAGAGAAGGGGTATGAGGTGCATGGCATCATGCGCCGGACTTCAACGTTTAATACCGATCGCGTTGACCACCTGTATATCGACCCCCACCTAGCTGAAGCCCGCTTCTTCCTCCACTATGGCGATCTGACGGATGGCACAACCCTACGACGGCTGCTAGAGCAAGTTCAGCCAACGGAAATTTATAATTTGGGTGCCCAGTCCCATGTCCGGGTTAGCTTCGATGCGCCGGAATATACGGTCGATACGGTGGGGATGGGGACGCTACGGTTGTTGGAGGCGATTCGGGATTATCAGCAGCGGACCGGGATTGGGGTGAGATTTTACCAGGCCGGGTCGTCGGAGATGTTTGGGCTGGTGCAGGAGATTCCCCAAAAGGAGACGACGCCGTTCTATCCCCGCAGTCCCTATGCTTGTGCCAAGGTCTATGCCCACTGGCAAACGCTGAATTACCGGGAAGCCTATGGTTTATTTGCCTGCAACGGGATTCTCTTTAACCACGAAGGTCCCCGACGCGGCGAAACCTTTGTGACCCGGAAGATTACGCGGGCGATCGCGCGGATCATTAACGGTACGCAGCAAAAGCTATATCTGGGTAACCTGGATGCAAAGCGCGACTGGGGCTATGCGAAGGATTACGTGCAGGCCATGTGGTTGATGCTGCAACAGGATGAACCGGATGATTATGTGATTGCCACGGGGGAAACCCATTCCGTAAGGGAGTTTCTCGATCTGGCTTTTCGTTATGTCAACCTTAACTGGCCGGATTTTGTGGAGTTTGATGAGCGCTACCTGCGACCGACGGAGGTGGAGTTGCTGATCGGTGATGCAAGCAAGGCTCGACAGAAATTAGGTTGGCAACCGTCGGTGACGTTCTCGGAATTGGTGCATTTAATGGTGGATGCGGATCTGGTGGCTTTGGGTTTGCCGACACCCAAGGGCGATCGCTTACCGTCTGAGATCGACCCAGCCTTTATCCGCCACGATTCGAGTCATTTGGTGCCTTAAACCTGAGGAGCAAGGAGTAGGAGGATGCACCCCCTAGACTTAAGTGATAAAAACATTCTGGTAACCGGGGGGGCGGGCTTCCTGGGGAAACGGGTGGTGGCCCAATTGGTGGCGGCTGGGGCTAATCCTGATCGCATTACGGTGCCGCGATCGCGCGACTGTGATCTGCGCCAACTGGCCCATTGCCAACGGGCTGTCCAGGGACAGGATATTGTCATCCACCTGGCGGCCCATGTGGGGGGGATTGGGCTGAATCAAGCTAAACCGGCGGAACTGTTCTACGACAACCTGATGATGGGCACCCAACTGATCCACAGTGCCTATGAAGCTGGGGTCAAAAAATTCGTCTGTGTGGGGACGATCTGTGCTTATCCGAAGTTCACCCCGGTCCCGTTCCAGGAGGATGATCTGTGGAATGGCTATCCTGAGGAAACCAATGCACCCTACGGCATTGCCAAGAAAGCGCTGCTGGTGCAACTGCAAGCCTATCGTCAACAGTATGGCTTCAATGGGATTTACCTGTTACCGGTGAATCTTTACGGCCCAGAGGATAATTTTGATCCTAATAGTTCCCATGTGATTCCGGCGCTGATCCGTAAGGTGCATGAGGCCCAACAACAGGGCGATCGGCAAATCTTTGTCTGGGGCGACGGCAGTCCCACGCGGGAGTTTCTTTACTCGGGGGATGCGGCCCGTGGCATTGTCATGGGAACCCAGTTGTACGACAAACCTGAACCCGTGAACCTGGGCACGGGACAGGAAATTTCGATTCGGGATTTAATCACCCTAATTTGCGAACTGATGCAATTCGACGGTGAAATCGTCTGGCAAACGGATAAACCCAATGGCCAACCCCGCCGCTGCCTCGCAACGGAACGGGCCAAATCTGAGTTTGGATTTGTGGCCCAAGTGCCTTTCCGTCAAGGGTTAGAAAATACGATCGCCTGGTACCGCCAGCAGGCGTAAGGGTCACGTTCGAGAAGCCTATGAGTGGCCCGACTTTCAGGGAGACCTTCCTAGTTGGTCAGATGATAAGTTTTGCAAAGCTCGTAGTAACGACTGAAGTCGTTACGGGCTAAAGCCTCGCTGTTATGGTTGATCATTGGGAGATCAACTTACTGGGCTTTCTCTCTGCAAAAACACCGACTCCGAAGTAGCACGGAGCATTATTACATCGGTACATATCAACAGTTAAGGTAAAGGTTGCACTCCATCTGGGGTTTGCTGTAACTACGGGGAAATTATCAACTTCGCGATCGGTTCCAATCTTGTTGCCATTATCATCATACAAAATGAAATCTAGATCAGTGCAATCCTCATCGCATACCCCGATAATTGCATAGTTGATACCAGACTCTAGAGAAATCTTGAGGTTTTCGGTCATGCCGCCTTCCATTAAGTTGACATAGTTGTCATGGGTTTGCTCATAGTCCCCTAAGCCAGCTAGGAGCTTAATTGCATCCAACTTAGTTTTCACCTGGGTTTCGTAGCGGCTAACTTCTGCCGGACGAGGGGCTTGGCCAACTGAGTTAATGCTGCCTAGAGAAGGGGAAGGGGTTGGGGCCGGTGAGTTGGTAGGAGTTGGTGAGGGGCTGGTACTACTTCCTTCAAAAGGAACGAAAAAACAACCAGTTATCTGGGTGGCTAAACTAGCTAGGACAAGGAGTTTCAACCAAGAAGATTTGAACAATAGCATAAGGGCACCTTGTCTACGGACTGAACAGGAGGATGTGCGGAAATAGGACGACACGACCAAAGTGGTCCTTCATTTTGCGGTGCTACCAGAGCGGGGGCTGGATCAGAACCGAGTCACCAAAGGGCTGGTCCAGACGGGGGAGGGGGGTCTGGAGGCGGTGGTGGTGGTGGCGG
>NZ_JBRCAD010000231.1:0-29719 GCF_053493415.1 Trichothermofontia sp.
CAAAGCTGCTTCAAGATCAATTTGACAAGCTTCGGGAATGAGGCTATCATAGAACATCATTTTTTATTTGTTAGAGGACAGAATACTGCATTCTGTCCCTTTTTTCCATCGCTTAACCTAACTTTCAACACTTCTGGTTGGATAGCCTTTTTCGCATATTTTCTAACACGGGTATAATTAAGGTGTGGTTTAAAAAGATCAATGTACTGTTGCTCTTTATCACTAAGTTCAGTAGTTGTAAAAATTTGCCAATGAAGCCTATATCCTCGCTTATTATTTGTTCTACTTAGTTGTCTGTATCTATGATGACTTTTACTATGCCAACGTGCATTGAGATTGACTGCTTTACCTACATACCAAACTTGATCATCGGTATCTACAACCACATAAATACCAGGCTGCTCAGGCAACTTCTCCCGCTGGTTTAAGGAAAGGCTAGGCCAAGATTGCCATTCCATAGAAAATTTCTTCTGATAAAGCTTTAATGGAGTTCTGATGCCAGCAGGGAGCCTTGCGGCTCCCATTGTTCATAATTTAGCCCGATGCTGGCCCGATCGCGCTACACACTCAACTGCGAATGTTGGGCGCTAAGGCGCGGTTCCGTTTGGGTTGAGGCATGGAGGCGATTTAGGGCATTGATGTAGGCATGGGCCGAGGCCACGATAATGTCCGTGTTGGCCGCATGACCAGAGAAGACGCGATCGCCCTGCCGTAAGCGAATCGTCACCTCCCCGATCGCATCAATCCCCGCCGTCACCGACTGCACCGTGAACTCGATCAACTCATTCTGGACATTCACCACCCGGTTAATCGCCCGATAGACCGCATCCACCGGCCCCGTGCCGATCGCCGCATCCGTGAGTTCTTGGCCATCGGGGGTCACCACAGTCACCGTTGCCGTGGGTCGCGCTTGGTTACCACAGGAGACCTGCACCAGTTCTAGGCGGAAAAATTCCGGCGGTTGCTGGATTTCATCGTTAACGATCGATTCCAGATCCCAATCGGTGATTTCCTTCTTCTTGTCGGCCAACTCCTTAAAGCGCACAAACGCCTTATTCAATTCGTTGTCGTTCAACTCAAAGCCCAACTCCCGCAGGCGGGTGCGGAAGGCATTACGCCCAGAGTGCTTGCCCAGGACGATTTGGTTATCCGTCAGGCCGATCGACTGGGCATCCATGATCTCGTAGGTAAGCCGGTTCTTAAGCACCCCATCCTGATGAATCCCCGACTCATGGGCAAAGGCATTCGCCCCGACGATCGCCTTATTCGGCTGCACAAACATCCCCGTCAGATTCGAGACCAAACGCGAGGTCTTATAGAGTTGGCGCGTATCGATGCGGGTGAGGGGTTCCTCCGATTCCGGCGGACGACCGAGGAAGGGATTGAAATACTGCCGCCGCACGTAAAGGGCCATGACCAACTCTTCCAGTGCCGCATTCCCGGCCCGTTCGCCGATACCGTTGATCGTACATTCCAACTGCCGCGCCCCGTTCTTCACCGCTTCCAGAAAGTTAGCGACGGCGAGGCCCAGATCATTGTGGCCGTGGACCGAGATAATCGCCTGATCGATATTGGGCACATTTTCCTTAATGCCGCGAATCAAGCGCCCGAACTCCTCCGGCGTCGTGTAACCCACGGTATCCGGAATATTGACCGTCGTCGCCCCCGCCGCGATCGCCCGTTCCAGGACTTGATAGAGAAACTCTGGGTCCGAGCGTCCGGCATCCTCCGGCGAGAACTCCACATCGTTAACGAAGGACTTGGCGTAGGCCACCATTTCCGGCGCAATTTCCAACACCTCAGCGCGGGTCTTGCGCAGCTTGTGTTCCAGGTGAATGTCGGAGGTGGCGATAAACGTGTGGATGCGGCCCTTAGCGGCGGGTTTCACGGCTTCCGCTGCGGCCTGGATATCCTGTTTCGTCGCCCGTGCAAGACCACAAATCGTGGGGCCATCCTCCGTGCCCACCTGCTGGGCAATTTTCTGCACCGCCTCAAAATCACCGGGGCTGGCGAAGGGGAACCCGGCTTCAATGACATCGACCCCCAGTCGTGCCAGTTGCCGTGCGATCGTCAGTTTTTCATCCACATTCAGCGTGGCTCCAGGCGACTGTTCCCCATCCCGCAGGGTGGTGTCAAAGATAATGATGCGATCGGGCTGCGACGGACTGGTCTGTGACTGAGTATTCATAGGTCGGTATTAGGTCATACTGAGAAAAAGAGACAACCTCTCTTGATATTACTGCGGAAATTCACCAACTGCCTTCACCGCCATGACTCACCCCTTTCTCACCCGACTGCATGATCCCAAGCGTCCCGTGATTGTGTTTGATGGCGCGATGGGGACTTCGCTACAAATGCAAAACCTGACCGCAGCGGATTTTGGTGGGCCAGAGTATGAGGGCTGTAATGAATACCTAGTGATCACAAAGCCGGAAGCTGTGGCAACGGTGCATCGCAATTTCCTGGCGGTGGGGGCGGATGTGATCGAAACCGATACGTTTGGCGCAACCTCAATTGTGCTAGCGGAATACGATCTGGCCGACCAAGCCTATCAGTTGAATAAAACGGCAGCGGAATTGGCCAAAAAGGTAGCAAGTGAATTTTCCACACCAGAAAAACCCCGATTTGTGGCCGGTTCAATGGGTCCCACCACGAAACTTCCCACCCTCGGTCATATTGATTTCGATACCTTAAAAGTGGCGTTCTATGAACAGGCATTGGGTCTCTATGATGGCGGTGCCGATTTGCTGATTGTGGAAACCTGCCAGGATGTGCTGCAAATTAAGGCGGCCTTGAATGCAATTTCAGAACTCTTTGAAGCCAAAGGTCAACGGTTGCCCTTGATGGTGTCGGTAACGATGGAAACCACGGGCACGATGCTAGTAGGGTCGGATATCAGCAGTGTGTTGGCGATTTTGGAACCCTATCCCATTGATATCCTGGGTTTAAACTGCGCCACCGGTCCCGATCGCATGGCGGAACATATTCGTTATTTGGCGGCATATTCGCCTTTTGTCGTGTCCTGTATTCCCAATGCCGGAATTCCCGAAAACATTGGCGGTCACGCCCATTACAAATTGACACCGATGGAATTGCGGTTAGCGTTAACACGGTTTGTGGAGGATTACGGCGTTCAGGTAATCGGCGGTTGTTGTGGCACCCAACCCGATCACATTGCCCAATTGGTGGAAATTGCGAATACCTTAACCCCCAAGGATCGGCCTGTGCGTCACTATGATGCGACCGGAGCCACCAATCGTCCGCCGCTGCATTATGTACCGGCGGCGGCATCGATCTATTCCACCCAACCCTACGAACAGGATAATTCCTTCTTAATCATCGGGGAACGCCTCAATGCCAGTGGCTCGAAAAAATGTCGAGAATTGCTGAATGCGGAAGATTGGGATGGATTAGTGGCCCTAGCGCGATCGCAGGTGAAGGAAGGGGCACACGTTTTAGATGTCAACGTGGACTACGTGGGTCGCGACGGCGTGCGCGATATGCGTGAGGTCGTTTCCCGGCTCGTTACCAATGTCACGTTACCCCTCATGCTCGACTCCACCGACTGGCAAAAGATGGAGGCCGGGTTAAAGGTTGCGGGGGGAAAATGTCTGCTCAATTCCACCAACTATGAAGATGGTGATGAACGCTTTTTCCAAATTCTGGATCTGGCGAAACGCTATGGGGCAGGAGTTGTCGTCGGGACCATTGATGAAAATGGCATGGCGCGATCGACTGACCAGAAATTTGCCATTGCCCAACGGGCCTATCGCGATGCCTTGGAGTACGGCATTCCCGCCCATGAATTGTTTTTTGACCCCCTCGCGTTGCCAATTTCTACGGGGATTGAAGAAGATCGGGTGAATGCCAAGGAAACGATTACTGCCATCCGTCGTATCCGAGAGGAATTACCCGGTTGTCACATTATTTTGGGAGTTTCTAACGTTTCCTTTGGCCTGAGTCCCGCCGCACGGATTGTGTTGAACTCGATGTTTCTACATGAAGCGATGGCAGCCGGGATGGATGCTGCGATCGTTAGTGCGGCAAAGATTTTACCCCTGGCCAAAATTGAGCCAGAACATCAGGAAGTCTGTCGCCAATTGATCTATGATCAACGCCAATTTGAGGGCGATATCTGTGTCTATGATCCGTTGACCAAGTTGACCACCCTGTTTGAGGGGGTGAGTGCCAAGGAAGCGCGATCGAAGTCTACGGAAAATCTCACTCTGGAAGAACGCCTGAAGCAGCATATTATTGACGGCGAACGGATGGGCCTAGAAGCGACCCTTGAACAAGCCTTAGCCCAATATCCCCCCCTGGAAATTATCAATACCTTTTTGCTGGATGGTATGAAGGTTGTCGGGGAACTCTTCGGATCGGGGCAAATGCAACTCCCATTTGTGTTGCAATCTGCGGAAACGATGAAGGCTGCTGTGGCCTTTTTGGAACCCCACATGGAAAAATCCGATACGGCGGGAAATGCCAAGGGGACGGTGGTGATTGCCACGGTAAAGGGCGATGTCCACGATATTGGCAAAAACCTGGTGGATATTATTCTCTCCAACAATGGCTATCGGGTGATTAACTTGGGCATTAAACAGCCCGTGGATAACATCATCACGGCCTACGAAGAACACCAAGCCGATTGTATTGCCATGAGTGGGCTACTGGTCAAATCCACAGCCTTTATGAAGGAGAATCTAGAGGTCTTTAATGAGCGGGGAATTACAGTCCCGGTCATTCTGGGGGGGGCAGCCTTAACTCCGAAATTTGTCTATGAAGATTGTCAAAATACCTATCACGGTCAAGTTATCTATGGGAAAGATGCCTTCTCCGATCTGCATTTCATGGACAAGTTAATGCCTGCCAAAGCGGCGGGGAATTGGGACGATCGCCAGGGCTTTTTGGATGAGGTTGGCAGTGGCAATGGTCAGGCGAAAATTAAGGCCGAAACCGAAACAACGCCCACGTCCTCTGCCCAAACTGAGGAGCCAGCCATCGAGGATACTCAGCGATCGGAGGCCGTCGCTATTGACATCGATCGCCCCACTCCACCCTTTTGGGGCACCCAGGTATTACAACCCCAGGATATTCCCCTAGAGGAACTGTTTGGATATCTGGATTTACAAGCATTGATTGCCGGTCAATGGCAATTCCGCAAACCCAAGGAGCAATCCCGCGAGGAATATGATCAGTTTTTGGCTGAAAAGGTCTACCCAATTTTAGACACCTGGAAGCAAAAAATTATCGCTGAAAACCTGCTGCATCCCCAGGTCATTTACGGTTATTTTCCCTGCCAAGCAGAAGGGAATTCCTTGCATCTCTATGAACCCAACGGCGATACCCAAACCCCCATCGCCACCTTCAAATTCCCCCGTCAAAAATCCCTCCGACGGTTGTGTATTGCCGATTTCTACGCGCCCAAGGAGTCAGGAAAAATCGATGTTTTCCCCATGCAAGCCGTCACCGTAGGCGAAATTGCTACTCAATACGCTAAAACCCTATTCGAGTCTAATCAATACACTGACTATCTCTATTTTCATGGTCTTGCGGTGCAGATGGCAGAAGCCCTAGCCGAATGGACCCATGCACGAATTCGACGGGAATTAGGATTGGGCGATCGCGATCCGGACAACCTGCG
The DNA here is from genome assembly GCF_053493415.1 of Trichothermofontia sp. NCBI lineage: Bacteria > Bacillati > Cyanobacteriota > Cyanophyceae > Leptolyngbyales > Trichocoleusaceae > Trichothermofontia > Trichothermofontia sp. Next base: position 5,642 of record NZ_JBRCAD010000231.1, read on the forward strand.
CGATATTTTAGCCCAACGCTACCAAGGTTCTCGCTATAGCTTTGGTTATCCCGCCTGCCCCAATATTCAGGATCAGTATACGTTGCTCGAACTCTTGCAGAGCGATCGTATAGGGATGCACATGGACGAGAGTGAGCAGTTATATCCGGAGCAATCGACGACGGCGATCGTGGCTTACCATCCCACAGCTAAATATTTCAGCGCCTAGCAGATGCAACGATGCTTCCAGATGCAACGATGCTTCCTCAAACCATAAATTCTGAAGCCACAATCATGGAACCGATCCCCATATCGGTAAAGATTTCCAGCAGCAGCGCATGGGGCAACCGTCCATCAATAATATGCGCCGCCTTCACCCCCTGGGCAAGCGATCGTACACAGCAGGTTACCTTCGGAATCATCCCCCCTGCAACAATGCCCACCTCAATAAGGCGACGGGCCTCCTGGATATCAAGCCGATTAATCAGGGTGGACGGATCATGGTAGTCACGGAGAATCCCCGCTGTATCCGTCAGTAGGATCAGCTTTTCTGCCCCTAGGGCAGCGGCAATTTCCCCCGCCACCGTATCGGCATTGATGTTGTATGCCTGTCCTGTGTCATCCGCCGCCACACTCGAGACAACGGGGATATAGCCCTTTTCCACCAGGGCCTCTAATACGCTGATATCAACACTGCTCACCTCACCGACAAACCCAATGTCTGCCTGTCCCTGGTGACGAGCCGTGATCAAATTACCATCCTTACCGCAAAGACCCACCGCCTTGCCGCCCGCCTGGTTAATCATGGCGACAATTTCCTTATTCACCCGCCCAACAAGTACCATCTCCACCACTTCCATCGTGGGTGCATCCGTCACCCGGAGGCCGTTTTTGAACTGGGGCGCAATGCCGAGCTTATCTAGCCAACTATTAATTTCCGGCCCACCTCCGTGTACTACGATCGGGCGCAACCCGACACAGGACATAAAAACAATATCGCGGATCACCTTCTCCTTAAGGCTGTCATCCTTCATCGCTGCGCCGCCGTACTTAACGACGATCGTGCGTCCAGTAAATTGTTGGATGTAGGGGAGGGCTTCACTCAGGACCCGCACACGGGTCGCCTCATCCCGTTGGATATATTCACTCTCACTGGCCATAGGGGTGCCGCACTCATCAACTGCCCCAATCATAGGACGTTTCCTGGTTAACACCGCCCCGATCGGGCGTGATGTCAAGAATTGGTAGCTTATTAAGACAGCAGACAATCGCTATGATTCCCTGAGCGCTAACCGCTATTCCTACCCACACACCATGACTGACCTGCTTCCCCAACGCCACCGGGTGTCTTTACCCACCCTCAGCCTGTCCTATCTAGAGTGGTCGGCAGTCGGTGATCCTGTTCTGTTTCTGCATGGCCTTGCCGATCATGCGGGGGTTTGGGCCAGCCTAGGCGCATCCCTCGCCACCGGATCAGCGTCAGCCAAGGGTCAGCGCTTCCATTGCATAGCCCCGGATCTCCGAGGCCACGGCGACAGTGACAAGCCCGCCACGGGCTATCAAACCGAGACGATCGTGGCTGACCTGAATGCCCTTCTGGCGGCCCTTGGTTGGGAGTCCGCCCATCTGGTGTGCCACTCTTGGTCAGCGCAGATTGCAACGGTCTGGGCAACCCAATGGCCCGATCGCGTGCGGAGTTTGATTTTGGTTGATCCCTTTTTTATCGATCGGATGCCCAACTGGATGGGGCTAACTTTCCCCATCCTTTACCGTGTACTACCCTTTCTAAAAACAATGGGTCCCTTTGCCAGTTACGAGGCAGCGGCAGCCGTTGCCCGTGGTCTGAAGCAATACCGGGGTTGGAGCACCCTCCAAGCCACTGTTTTTCATGACAGCCTGGAGCGCAAACCCAATGGGCAGTGGGGGAGTAAGTTTGTGGTACAAGCCCGTGATGAGATTTTTGCCGATGTGTGCCGGGTAGCGGGCCTCACCCAACCCCTGACGGTGCCCAGCCTCTTCCTGCAACCGGAACAGGGCCTCAATCGCAGTGAATGGCAACTGCAGCCCTACCGTAAATACCTGCAAAATCTGCAAATACGCCAAATTCCTGGTAACCATTGGCCGTTCCTCGTGGAGCCAGAGGCATTTAACCAGGCCGTAGCCACCTTCTTAGCTGACCTCACAAATTATGCATTTTGAATTTTGAATTGCCAGATGAAGCCCGCCCGCTTTTCTGTTAGTATCTTGGACACCTATTGGCTAGAGAAGAGGGCGTATGAACTCAGAAACGTTGCAATGGTTAACGGAAATTCAGGCGTTGCAACAACAGGTCATGGTGTTGCAAGCTGCACGGGATGAGATGGCCGCGACGGCCCAACGTTGGCAAAAACTCTATGAAACCGAAGCCCAACAACGCCGATCGGATGCCGCTGCCGCCCAAGCCACGATCGCCCAGCTACGGGCGGATCTCGCTGCCCAATCTCCCCTGGGTGAAAACGGGGAAACGGGGAGTAACGATCAGCAAGCGGCTGGGGCAATGCCCACGTGGTTGACAACCCTACAGGCGCAGGGCGATCGCGCCCAAACCCTCACCGAAGCACAAGCAGCTTTTCAGGCTCTCTGGTTGGCCTGCACCAACCTCCAGCAACGCATCATCCAGCTTAGCCACAACCTTGCCGTGGAACAAGCGGCCCACCAACAAACCCGCAAAACCCTGACCCTCGCCCTCGGTGACACGATCGATCTCCTCACCCAAGAACGACAGAAATATGGCCCGCAGTCCATCCCAAGTTCTGCCCCCAGCTTGGTTTAACCCAGCAACCAGCGGCTCACAACCGTCGGCGTGGGGAGCACAATCAGGACTAATAACCCCAGCGCCAGCAGACCAAAGAAATCCCGCCAATTATCCAGTTCCGATACGTCATTAAGGGCCGGTTCATCGGCTGCGGGCATAAAGAAAAGAATAATCGCCCAAATCAGCAAATAGGGTTGCAGTAGCGAGAGGAGCAAAATCAGGAGGCGGGCAATCTGTCCGATCGCGGCTCCAACCCGCTGCCCATACATGGCATGGACAATATGCCCACCGTCCAACTGCCCGACTGGCATTAGGTTCAGGGCCGTAACCACCAGACCTAAACACCCCGCGATCGCCACGGGATGCAACGCGATCGCGCTATTGCGGTGCAACTCACTCCCAAGAATGCCCTTCGTAATCAGCGTGAGCAGTAAGGAAATCTTCGGGTCAAGTTCTTGAAAGCTAAAGCCACCCATCCCAGCCAATTCCGACGAGATGGGTACGACCTGGGAGTGGGACATCCCCCAAAACAAGAATGGCAGCGAAACCACCCACCCCGCAATGGGTCCCCAAATGCCCACGTCGAAAAGAACCTTACGGTTGGGAATCGGCGATCGAATTTGGATAAAGGCCCCAAAGGTTCCCAAGGGGAAAAAGCTGAAGGGTAGAACCGGGATAAAGTAGGGCAAGGTGGCCCGCAGGCGGTGATAGCGGGCCGTGAGGTAGTGGCCCATCTCGTGGGTACCCAAAATTGTGAGTAAGGCGATCGCGTAGGGCAGGCCATGCACCAAGAGACTGGGGTCCCGTTGGGCCGTGTCCGGGTCCACCCCCGCCAACCCCACCCCGGCTAAGGTCGTCGTGAATACGGTAATCAGCAACAGGCCGAGGGCCGTCCAGGGACGGCTCAGGGCCGCATCTGCCCGCCGACTACCCGCCTGGGGATTGGGCACCAGCGCAAAGAAAGGCTTTTGATTACCCCCACCTTGAAAGACCACCAGAAAGCGATCGCCAAAAAATTGCTGAATATTATCCCGCACCCGCTCGTAGGCAACGTCAGGATCGGTGCGTAGCTGGCCCCGACAGACCACTGCTTGGGGGCGATATTCAATATCCTGAAGGTAATAGACCGACCACGGGAAGCAACTATGGAGTTGCGCTTCTTCAGCTTTGGTAATCGGGCGCAAGCTGGTGGCCGTCGTGGGCGTTTCTGGCAACTCAGAACCCGTTGGCTCAAGCGTCAAGTCTTCGGATTTGGCTACAGGGGTGGGGGGCGGTAGCCGTCCCTGTTGCACCAACATCCAATAGAGAATCGGCGAAACCACCAAAGGGGTGATCACCAGCACGGTGGGGATCGGTTGTCGTGGGCCATAGAGGAGTGCCCAACCCACCCAGGTTAGGGCTGGGATCATCATCACCAGCCACAGCAGCCAGACGGGTGTGCGTGTCAAATGCGCCACACTCCGCCGAATCACCAGGTAGGTGATCAGGCCCAAAAGGATTAACCAAACCCAAAACAACATGCAAAGATTCTATTGTAAAAACACTGGTTGCCAGATGCGTGGACGGTCGTGCTTAAGCGGACGGGGGCGCTGAGTGTTGAGTCTGGTAGACCCAATCTACCCACTGGCTGGGTTGGGCCATACGGGGTTTGACCTAACCTACCCAAATTTTAAGGTCGGCAGCACACTTGTCGCGTACCCCCATTGTATCGAGTGTTCCCAGTTTTTCTGGTTACCTATGGCGTTGGTTGGCGAGCGGCCATCACTTGCTGCCGTAATTCAGCCGCCTTGCTGGGCACATCCCGCTGGTGCAGGGTTTGCTGTTCGCCGGAAAGTAGCCATTTCAGTTGCACGGTTTCGGCCTCGGCTTCGGCATCTCCCAGGATGAGACAGGCTACAGCCCCGCTGCGATCGGCCCGTTTTAATTGCTTACCAAAGGCACTGCCACTGAGATCCATCTCCACCCGGAACCCTAACTGCCGCAGGGCTTGGGCCAGCCCGATCGCCTGCCTCTCCGCCTGTGGCCCACGGGAGACGAGGTAAAAATCAAGCTCAGCGGCGGGGGCTGCTTGGCGTTGTTGGAGCAGGATCATCAGCCGCTCTAGCCCGATCGCCCAGCCCACGGCTGGGGTTGCCGGTCCCCCCAGTTCCGCCACGAGGCCATCGTACCGTCCCCCACCGCACACGGTTTCTTGCCCCGCCAATGCCGCCGATTGGATCTCAAACGCCGTATGGGTGTAGTAGTCCAGTCCACGCACCAAGCGGGGATTCACCTGGTAGGCAATCCCTAAATCCGTGAGCAGTTGCTGCACCTGGGCAAACTGGGCTTGGGAGTCGGCACAGAGGTAGTCCAGTAAATTGGGAGCCGATTGCACGATGGCCTGGGTACGTGGGTCCTTGCTGTCGAGAATCCGCAGGGGATTGCGGCTGAGGCGATCTTGGGAGTCTGGGTCAAGCTCGGCACGGTAAGGCGTGAGGTAGTCCACTAGGGCTTGGCGATAGCGGGCGCGATCGTCGGCAGTCCCCAGGGAGTTGAGATCAAGGCGTAACGCGGTCAGCCCTAGCTGGTTCAGTAGGCCCGTGGCTAGGGCAATCACCTCCGCATCGGCCCGGGCACTGGCACTGCCGAGCACCTCGACGCCAAGCTGGTGAAACTGACGCTGGCGACCCGCCCCCGGACGCTCGTACCGAAACATGGGACCGATATACCAAAGACGCTGTACCCCTTGGGTGTGCAGACCATGCTCAATAAAGGCCCGGACTACCCCGGCTGTCCCCTCTGGCCGCAGGGTCACCGATCGCCCCCCGCGATCGTGAAACGTGTACATTTCCTTGCCAACGACATCGGTCGCCTCGCCAATGCCCCGCTCAAACAAGCTGGTTTGCTCAAAAATCGGTGTCCGAATTTCCCGATAGGCGGCTAGGGCCATCTGCTCACGGGCGATCGCCTCTACCTGTTGCCAATAGACAACTTCCTCCGGAAGAATATCACGGGTCCCACGCATGGTTTACCTTGACTGAATGGGCAGACGGAATGGGCACACAGCACAGGCAGCACTGGCCACCTGGCCCGGATTACGACTGGCCAGAATCATCACTGGCAGCGTCCGCAACGGCTGCCCCTGAATGGAGGAGCCAGAAGCCATAGCGTTGACCATAGTACGCCAAAATCTGTTCAACCCGCGCATAGCTGTCGGGGGTTGCCGTGGCATCGTAATGTAGCTGCAAGCTCCCAACCTGGCTATGGGTATAGGCAAAGGGACGCTCGCTAGCGGGGGGCAGGAGGTCCGTGGTCACGCCCGTCACCTGCGCTAGATGGGCCGCAACCTCACGGTAAACGGCTAGGGGCATGTCTCCAAACTGAACTTGATAGGCAGGCAAGGATGAATCCATAGGGCGTCAGGATGGGAAAAACGGCTCAATGCGGACAAAGCACGTGTGCAAACGCAGTCGATCACCCAGCAGTGGTGAGGATTGCGATAATCACTCGGAAAGGCCATTCTATAACGTTTTGGGGAGTGCTGACCTGAAGCTGCAACGCCTCAAGCGTGACAACCAACCTTGCAGCGATTTAACATCATGACGACCCGCCTCGCCAACCTTTATGTTTACCCTAGCCGGTACGGATGGGCCGTGTTCACCAGTGCAACGGACTCACAGTAGGGAACGGGCCACTGGGCCACTAGTCAGACGTAACTTCTGAGCGGACTTCTGGCTCGATCGCGGGCGTGGCATTGGGCAGAACACAACAGTTCCACTGGTCAAGGCAGACCTTGCCCCATTGCAGCGCCCAGAGGACAAGGGCAGTGCGATTTTCCGTCTCGGTTTTGGTAAGAATATTGCTGATGTGGTTATCCACCGTGCGTTTGCTAATATCCAAACGGGCGGCAATTTCCTGATTGGTGAGACCAGAGGCAACTAATTCAACAATTTGCAACTCCCGATCGGACAGCACGTTGCTGGTTTGCGATTCACTGCTACTCATAGAAATCCGAAGCCTCTCGGCACCTGCGTGTCAACAATGCATGGGATGGGGGGAAATGGGCCACCAGCGGTGAGGGTTAAGCAGTCCCTGATCCGTGCTCCGCCTTGCCCGCTCTCCTTAAGCTCTCCTCACCCAGCCCCCAAAACAGGGACTCTCTGCCTTATTTGTATCCTATTCTAGAAGCACCTGGGTAAAAACTCACGATCTTACGCCCGCCAGTTTCCCGCTGAGCTAACCGGGATCAGGCGGGGTTGACCCGTGCCACAGGGCAGATCGCCCCTGGTTGCTGCCTTTGGTCTTAGGAATGACCACTACCCAAAATGACCAAACTCACTAAAGTGCCACTGTTCCAGAGGCCATGCAACAGCATGGGAGCCAGTAGATTTTGCGATCGCGTATAGACCACACCCAGAACTAACCCCAACACAAACAAGGGCAAAACCTCCGATAGGCTCAGGTGGGCCACGGCAAATACGAGGGCACTGCCAACGATCGCCCCATTGACCGACACTAGGGGGGTTAGGGAGGCCAGCAAAAAGCCGCGAAAGAGGAATTCTTCAAACAGGGGCGCCGCGATCGAGGCGGTAATGAAAAAACACAGCAGGGCTAACCAGTCCTGGCTGGCCAAAATAGTTGATAGGAGGGGATTACTGCCTCCCTGTCCTTGCCAAATGCGTTGATTGAGCAACGACACCAGAATGACTAAGGGCAACGCCACCAGATAGCCCCCAACACCCCAACAGACCCAGTTACCGCGCCATTGCAGGGAAAACCACGCGGACGGCAGGGGCAAAAAGGGCCGAATCGAGAAATAGACAGCACTCAGGCCCACACTGATCAACAAGGCATAGACCGCCAAGTAGTACAGGGCCTGTCCCAAACTGGAAAGGTTGGCTGGTTGGATACCCAGGATTTGCAAGACGATCGGCAGGAAGATCTGGCCGACGACAAATTGCCCCAGGAAAAACAGGACCAGGACTTGCCAAATGGTTTCCCCGTCCCACGCCATTGGCCACACACGATCGTGGTGACGGGCCAGCAGGGCCTCCTTCCCCCGCAGCAGACGTTGTAGGACGAGGAAAATCAATAGACCACTCCCCACCAGCAACCCCAGGATGGGAATGCTATTAACGATCGCCAGTCGCAGGAGGGCGCGTTGGGCTGCCTGCTGTTGCTCAATCTCAAGTTGCGCTAGCGCTTCGGGACGCTGTTGCAGTTGATAGAGGCGGTGCAGCGCCTGATATCGGAACCACCCTTCCAGCGGTTGCAGACGCCGCTCGGCATCGGGCAGTAATTGGGGCGGATCTTGCCAAAACCCCCACAGGACTTGAGCCGTTGCCACCGTTGCCGGACTGAGGGAGTCAGCCTGTTGGATCACCTGCGCCCAGGTGGCGATCGCCGCTGCCGTCTCCCCCTGCTGAACCTGGAGTAGGCCCAGTTGGAGATCGAGATCGGCGATCAATTGCTGGGTTTGGCGGGCTAACTGAGTCGCCGGTGGGGAACCCCGGCTTGGGCGTTGCCCCGTAACCTGACCCGCCTGGGTTGGCTGGGCCTGTTGCTGTGCCCGCTTGAGCGTCTCCACCGCCGCCGCCCGCACCTTTTGGTACTGCGCCAGGGAAGCACTCAGCGGCTCGGGCCCCAGGAGCGATCGCAACCCAGATGCCACCACCGGTTCTTCCCCTGGTACGGGATTGGACGCAGCCTCCAGGCGCGTATCCCGATCCTTATTCTGATCCGCCTCCGGCTCCGCAGGACTAACGGTCAACAGTCGCCAATCACTCGCCTGTAGGACCAGGTTGGTTTGGTACAGTTCTAATTGGCTTTGGATCTGGGGCTGATGCCAGCTACTCAGCAAGGCTAACCCGATAATCCAACCGGTGATCAAGGTTAGGGCGGTCAAGACAAGCTGTTTAGTGGTCATGGATTTTTCTCGTGGTGTTCCCCCTGGCACCTGACATCAGTCATGGCCGAGGCAGGCAAAGGACAAGGGGCCAAGCCAATGGCGGGTTCCTGCCCATTACCCCAGTGGCATTATCGCATCTCAACTTTGGCCCATCGTTGCCCTATCGGCAACTTCGAGGACTGATACCCAGATCAGGGGTTTCTGGCGTGGGCGCTTTCCGATAAGCTGAAATCTGGTAACTTGGGTGCCGCCTGTGGGGGGTGCCGGGTTAATCCCCCGGCAGGGGGCATGGCAAAACGCAACGCATTGTTGTGAATCGTGTTGTGAATCGTGTGAACTGTTATTGCTCGATCGCTTGCGGAGGATAGACCCCTGGCCACACGCGTCATTTTAGTCCGGCACGGACAGAGTAGCTATAATGCCCAAGGCCGTATCCAAGGGCGGTGTAATGATTCCGTCCTCACCGAAGCGGGTCGGGCGACGGCCCAGCAGGTAAGCGCCGCCCTAGGGGATTTAACGATCGCCCAGATCTATAGCAGTCCCTTGCAACGGGCTTCTGTCACCGCTGAAGTCATTCGGGCCGGATTACCCTCGCCCCACCCCCCCCTGACCACGACCGCCGGGCTGCTGGAAATCGACTTGCCCGCCTGGGAGGGGGGCCTGCGCCAGGAGATTCAGGCCCAATTTAGCGACGCCTATCACACCTGGAAGCACGCCCCGCACCAGTTCCAAATGCAGCGCCGGGATGGGCAGGCCTTTTTCCCCGTCCTATCCCTCTATGACCAGGCCACCCAGTTTTGGCAGGAGATTTTGCCAAAGCATGACGGTGAAACCATTCTGATCGTGGCCCACAATGGCATCAATCGCGCCTTACTGAGTACAGCCTTGGGCTTGCCGCCCCAGTACTACCACTCGGTGCAGCAGTCGAACTGTTGTGTAAATGTGCTCAACTTTGCGGGAGGGTGGGGCGATCGGGTGCAACTGGAATCGCTAAACCTGTTAGCCCATCTGGGGCAAGCCCTACCTAAGCCCCGCCCGGAAGGCAATGGCCCGCGCCTGCTCCTAGTCCGCCACGGGGAAACCGAGTGGAACCGCCAGAAACGCTTCCAGGGGCAAATTGATGTGGAACTGAATCCGACGGGACTCCGGCAAGCCCAACAGGTCGCCGAATTCCTGCAATCAACCCCGATCAATCAGATCATCACCAGTCCCCTCCTGCGCCCCAAACAAACGGCGGCAGCCATTCACCAGTACCATCCTGATGCCCCCTTCCTGCTCGAAGACGGGTTACTGGAAATCAGCCACGGCCTGTGGGAGGGCAAACTGGAAGCCGAGATTAGTGAGTTCGATAGGGAACGCCTGCGCCAGTGGCAAACAACCCCCGAAACCGTCCAGATGCCAGAAGGGGAAAATCTGCACCAGGTTTGGGCGCGATCGGCTGCCACCTGGGATAAGCTTGTGGCCCAAGCAGCAGCCCTGAGCCAACAACACGCAGAAACCCACCCCTGGACCACGGTGGTGGTGGCCCACGATGCGGTGAACAAGGCGATTCTCTGCCACCTGTTTGGTTTAGGCCCGGCAGCCTTCTGGACCTTTAAGCAGGGTAACGGCTGTGTCAGTGTCATTGACTATCCCCACGGGGCAGGGGAAAAACCCGTGTTACAGGCCATGAACATAACGTCCCATTTGGGCGGCGGCATCCTCGATCGCACCGCAGCCGGGGCGCTGTAGGGCGGCGGTTCACCTAGCCTGCCCCCGCCCCCAGACAAACCGGTAACCCCACCAGTCACGGTATCCGGGTCACCCAGTCGCTGCACCGATCGCCGCACTGATGGACGTTCCACCTAGGGCTGAATCAGCCTGGCTCATGCCCCTTAAGCCCTACCTTGGGGTTAGCGACCACGCCCTAGCGCGATTTCCCACCCTGTCGGACACGTTGCTCCTCCTCCTTGAGGGCGTCTTCCGTGCGTTCGTAGGGCCTTGTCTTCGGTTGCCAATTGGGAATCAGGTTAACCATCCAGGCGTTAAGGGTTGCCCTAGTGTTCTGACTAGCTTGTCGGAGCGGGGGAGGCAAGGCATCCCCGATCGCCATGAAGATCAGAAATAGCAGGATACCCACGGTTACGAATCTACCGAACATCGTCTTCATGTAGACCTCCAAGTAGCTACCATCAGGCATAACGTCACTAGGATGCGGGTTAAGATAAAGACTGTGATTTTTGCCGGAATGTACCTGTGACCCAAGCTCCCCTGATCGATCGTAGCGCACCATCAACGACTGTTCCCGATGCCCTAGGCCGCTTCGGGCGTTTCGGGGGCAAGTATGTGCCCGAAACCCTGATGCCAGCGTTGACGGAATTGGAAACGGCCTATCAGCAATATCGGTACGATGCCAACTTCCAACAGGAATATCAAGCCCTGCTACGGGACTATGTGGGTCGGCCTACCCCCCTATACTTTGCCGAGCGCCTGAGTGCCCACTACGCTCGCCCCGATGGTCGCGGTCCTCAAATTTTCCTCAAGCGTGAAGATCTCAACCATACAGGTGCCCACAAGATCAATAACGCCCTCGGTCAGGTGTTACTGGCTAAACGCATGGGTAAGCAGCGGATTATTGCCGAAACAGGGGCGGGCCAGCATGGGGTGGCCACGGCGACTGTCTGTGCCCGGTTTGGCTTGACCTGTGTGATCTACATGGGTGTCCAGGATATGGAACGGCAAGCCCTGAATGTATTTCGGATGCGTCTACTGGGGGCCGAGGTACACCCGGTGGCGGCGGGGACGGGAACGCTGAAGGATGCGACTTCGGAGGCAATTCGGGATTGGGTAACCCATGTGGAAACCACCCACTACATCCTGGGTTCAGTGGCCGGTCCCCATCCCTATCCCATGCTCGTGCGCGACTTCCAGGCCATTATTGGTCAGGAAACCCGTGCCCAGTGCCAGGAACAGTGGGGCGGGCTGCCGGATATCCTCCTCGCCTGCGTGGGTGGTGGGTCCAATGCAATGGGCCTGTTCTATGAATTTCTGTCGGAACCGACGGTGCGCCTGATTGGGGTGGAAGCGGCGGGCGAAGGCGTGAATACCCCAAAACACGCAGCCACCCTAACCCAAGGGCAAGTGGGGGTCCTGCATGGTGCCATGAGTTACCTCCTCCAGGATGATGAGGGGCAGGTGCTAGAGGCCCACTCGATTAGCGCGGGCCTGGATTATCCCGGTGTGGGGCCAGAGCATAGTTACCTTAAGGAAATCGGACGGGCGGAATACTACAGCATTACCGATCGCGAAGCCCTAGAAGGTTTTCAACGGCTCTCGCGCCTGGAGGGGATCATTCCCGCCTTGGAAACCTCCCACGCGATCGCCTATTTGGAATCCCTCTGCCCCCAATTGACGGGTAGCCCCCGCATTGTGATCAACTGCTCTGGACGGGGCGATAAGGACGTGCAAACCGTCGCTAAGGTGCTGAACCTGGGTCAGGGCTAGGGAATGTTGAAGCTTAGTTTGCCGTTTGCTTGAGGACGATTTATGTCACCGTGGCCTGCCTTGGTTACTGTTGCAACACTTTTGGTGTACTTGGTCATCACGATTAATGTGGGCCGTGCCCGCTTTAAGTACAAGGTGCCCCCGCCACAGATGACGGGGGATCCCGACTTTGAACGGGTGGTGCGTGTTCACCAAAATACCCTGGAACAAATGGTCTTCTTTCTCCCGGCGATGTGGCTATTTTGCCTTTATGTAGACCCGCGCTGGGGGGCTGGCTTAGGGACTGTGTGGGTGATTGGCCGGATTGTGTATGCGATCGGCTACTACCAAGCGACGGAGAAACGAGGACCGGGCTTTGCGATCGGCTCCCTGAGTTCGATGGTGTTGCTGGTCGGTGCTTTGATTGGGATCTGCCGGGAATTGATGGCCGCATCCCCCTTGTCCTGAGGACGGCGGATAGTTTGTGGCCACTGATAGTCGTCGGGATTTCAGACTAAGGCCGTGCTCTACGCATCAAAACGGAGTGTAGCGATCCAGATGTGGCATATCCAACCCGAACTACCCATTTTGGCATACCGCCAGCCGCGCTGATGGGACCGCTCAAGGGGAGCAACGCATCGCAATGACGACATTCTTAAACCTGCCTGGAATGTCGGCCCTCATGCTGTCGTCACTGCATAATCCCTACGATCGTTGATACCACCGTTGCACTACGATTCAGCAAACGGTTCCTCATAATTTTTACAAATCTGCATATTCCTTTAGATTACTTGTGGAGATTTGACGCAACTCTTCACGCTTCTGGATAGCCAAGTCTAGATTGATCCGGCAAGATAGGAAAGGCAAATAAGTCAAAAAGGGTCAAGCAACGTTTCGTCAGATCGAGCCGTAACCAGCCAACCTTAAGTTGCACTTGGGGTGTATCGATCGCGCCCCTGAGAGCGGCTGTTGAGGATCTTTCCCTGAGGGAAAGGGGGGAGATTCTTGTTATTTCAGGCAAGCCAACCCAGAAGTTTTATGAAAATTTCCAGATAGCAGGCGATTGCCTAGAAGTAGGCTAGGATTAGGGCGGCGATTCCCCAATAAAAGCTTGGCAGTAATCAACTGATGAACGTGCACGAATTAATGAACTTGGATGAAAAGATGTGAATGAGGAGCGCATTTGCGCTGGAGAAAGCATGATGCTATGTGATCGTTGTCAACATCAAGAAACCTGTCTACTGCCCCAATTGGCCACCCACGATCGCCAGGTTAAAACTATGCTAGACAAGTTACAAGCCTGCGAGATGTATTTGGCACGGTTCCCAGTGGGGGTTGCGTGGGGTAATGGGGTAAACCACCTGCGGGCGTTGAGCCAACCCTATTTCGTTGGGATCTCTGAAGGCATGCGTCGTCTGCTGAAAGCGGGATTTAAGGGCAGGGTGTTTCACCTCATCACCGCTAAACACTAGTGGTCTATCTATCTGGTTATTGTTAATTGATGCTTAAGCCCCTTATCTTTACCTCACCAAGGACGAAAGTGCTATAGTACACTGCATCGTTAATAATGCAACGTTGGTGGTGCGGGCTAAGCCCATGCAACGCCTAAAGTCGTTACGACTCACGTTACGAAACCTGGTGTTGACGGTCATCGGGTAACTGGTCAGCCAAAGGGAGATCATCAGGCTCCCATGCCTGAATAGTGTTTCAAACCCCGTCGCCAGAGCCAACGGTTTAAGACCAGGAATAAGGCTCCCCAAGCCGCGATCGCCAGTAGTCCCTGCTTAAGATCAACGGGCATTCCAACCAGGATCGCTGCCGGGAAGTTAACTAGATAGGGGAAGGGCGTCCAGAGGACGATCGCCCGCACAGTCGGGGGGAAAATCTCCAACGGGGCAACCATGCCCGACAGAAATAGGTACAACAAAAACCAAAACTGCTCGATCGCCGTGGCCCGCTCAATCCAAAATGACAGGAGGGCAAACGTATATTGGATCAAAAAACGCAGGGTGAAAGCCAGCGCAATCACCAGACAGAACCACAGCAGATTCGTCCAACCAGGAAACCAGAGGGCCTGGGGATAGAGCAGGAAAAATAAACCCATCAAAGCCAGGGTAAAGGGAATCCGTGCCAACCGTTCCGATAGATGGCTGGCCACATGGTGCCAGACAGGATCAAGGGGTTGCAGCAACCGGGGCGAGAGCTTCCCCTGCACCACTTCCTTCTCAAATTCCCAGATCACCCAAACCACCGTCAATTGCCGGATGAGGAACACCGCCAGGAAGTAGCGGGCAAACGCGATCGCCGAGAGGCCAAATTGCCCACCCTGGGCTGCCTGGGTCCAAACCCCCATGAGAATAATTGGCAGGGAACCCGATAAGGCCCACAACAATAGTTCAGCCCGATACTCCAGCATATAGGCATAGTAGACCGATAGCAGGGTGGCGGGTAGCCGCAGGCTCGCTCGCCCAGATCGGTAAGCCCGCTGCCACAGAGACCTCATGACGACGCGCCCCCGTCCACAAGCCCGGTTTGAAAGACCCGGCCAATCACATCTTCGATCGGGGGATCGGTCACGGTTAGGTCCGCCACGTCTAACTCCGTTAAAATGCGGCTGACCGTCGCCGTCAGGGCCTCCCGCTGCACCAGTAGCCGCACCCGATTACCCTCCAGACTTTCCACACCTCCATAGGCAGCTAACCGTTGCCGCAGGCTGGCGGCCTCACAAGGTCCTTGAGCGAGGTCGAGTTGCACCGCCCGGTAGGGGGCAAAGCGATCGAGCAACCCATCCAGGCTGCCATCGTAGATCAGGTGTCCCTGGTGAATGAGCAAAACCCGTTCGCACAGAGCGGTAATATCCGCCATGTAGTGGCTGGTGAGCAGTACGGTAGCCCCGTAGTGTTGATTATATTGCTGCAAAAACTGGCGCACACTCACCTGGGCATTCACATCTAAACCGAGGGTGGGTTCGTCGAGGAAGAGGACCTGGGGACGGTGGATCAGGGCGGCGAGTAATTCCATTTTCATCCGTTCGCCCAGGGACAACTTGCGCACGGGCTGGGTCAGCTTCTCGCCCAGGTTCAGCATCTCGCCCAGTTCCGTCAGGCGATCGTGAAACACCGTATCGGACAGACCATAAATCGCTGCGTTGATCCGCAGGGAATCCAGGGCGGGCAGATCCCAAAGTAATTGTTGCTTTTGGCCCATCACCAGGGTGATTTTGGCCAGGAAGGCGGGACTGCGGCGAAAGGGCACATACCCTGCCACATGAACACTTCCCGCAGAGGGGTGAATCAGCCCCGTGAGCATTTTCAAGGTGGTGGTTTTCCCGGCTCCGTTTGGCCCCAAAAAGCCCACCACTTCCCCAGCTTCAATCTGGAAGGAAACATCCTGAACGGCGACCACATCACGAAACTGACGTTGCCAAAAGTGGCGCAGGGTGCCTGCTAGCCCCGGCTCCTTCAGCGCGACCGCGTAGACCTTACTGAGATGCTCAACTTCAACGATCGCCATAGGGGTAAAGAATGAAAAGGGCTGCAACAGCAGTCAGGATGACGACTCCCATCTTGAATTTGCAAGGCCGATCCTGTCAACGGGAAGCACTGATTTAATGCCGTTTAATCAGGTGCGGGTGGCAGCGTTGGTCAGGAGGGAGAGGTGTACTAGAGGACTGCCATCGCTAAAATGGGGCCTGACTCGGTTAGGGTTAAATTCGCGCAGCCCAAGCCGTTCGCTTGCTGGGTGGGGCCGCACAGCGTTTAACCCAATCCCCTCAATTTAGCTGGATCAGCCATTCAGTTGGATCAGCCGCTAGGGATGCTCACGGTTGGTCGCCCGTTGGGATAAGGGCGGGGTTACGTCCCCCTCGCCGATCGCAGCGGTGGAGATTGCCGCTCCCGGTAGCACTCGCCTTGCGTTGCGGTAGGCAAATCCCTTGAATAATCGCGGCCACTGGGTAGGGCGCTTCGGGGGTAAATCTTCCTGGCCTTGGGCACGCCTAACACTCCCCAGCGTGACATTGAGTTGATGGCCGATCAACAGCACCAACGCACTGAGGTAGAGCCAGAGCAACAGGACAATCACCGCCCCCACTGCCCCATAGACCTTGTTATAGGTCCCATATTGGGAGACATAGAGGCGAAACAACGCCGACAAGCCCGCCCAGGAAATGGCAGCCAGCACCGACCCAGGGACGATCGGGGTATATTTCTGACGACGGCTCGGACCCAGGCGGTAGAGCAAGGCGAAGGTCAGGGCAACCATCCCCAGCGCCAGCGGCCAACTCAACAGCCGCCAGCCCGTCAAAATCCAACTGGATACCGGGCAGTCATGACCCAGGTCCAGTAAACAACTGCGGGTCGCTAGCAGCCGCACCAACAGATCGCTGACAAAGACCAGAAATGAGGCCGCCACCAGCAGGACGATCGTGCCGATCGTTAGCCCCAGGGATACCAATTTTCGTTGCCAGTAGGGACGCATGTGGGCGAGGGGGGTCTGCTGGATGAGATCCAGGGCATTCATCACCGCGCCGATCGCACTGGAGGCAATCCAAATCGCTGCAATAAAGCTGATCGAAAACAGACGATGGCCATCGGTACGCGTGACCTCAGCGGCAAAGCGTTGAATCAGGAATAACACCTCCATTGGGGCCACCTGTCCGAGGCGACTGGCGAGGCGCTCTAGCATCCCCTGGGCCGAGCGCGAAAAGCTGATCGTCGTCAACATCGCGAGAATAGCGGGGAACAAGGCCAGCATGGCATTGTAAGCCACTTCAGCAGCTAAACCCGGTAGCCGCCGTCTTTGCACACCCTGAATCGTTTTGACCAAAACTAGCCAACTGCGATCGGTAACGGCATAGAGAAGCGCGGGGAATGACATAACAAGCGACTGGGTATCCCTGACAGGCACCTACCCTGACTAGCGAGGGCAGCAATGGCTAAGTTCGTTACAGTAGGAATAGCTTGGTTCCATCGTAATTGGTCTAGGTTTGTCTACATTCATCCATGTCTGTGACCCACCCCATGTCTCAATCCTATCGTCAGGAAGACGTTCAGCAAATCCTCCAGATCGCGATCGCCCGTCAGACAGAGGCAGGAGAACTGACCCAGACACAGCTTCAGGAAATTGCGGCAGAGTTGGGGATCTCGCCGACTGATCTGCAAGCCGCAGAAAAGGAATGGCTAGCTCAGCGGGAAGTTGTCCAGGAACTCACCCTTTTCAATGCCTACCGCCGCACACGGTTGAAGGATCAAGTCGTGAAATATGCCATTACTAACGGCTTCCTCCTCGCTGCGATTCTAACCTTCCACTGGCACTCCCTCCTGGCAATTCCGATTATTTGGGGCATGGCCCTAGCTTTAGAAATCTGGCGAACCTTCCAGAACGCTGGGGAGGATTATGAACGATCGCTCCAACAATGGCGACGCAAACGCCAAATTCAACATTCCGTTAACCGATTTCTCGATCGTTGGCTGAAGGACTGACGGACGGCTGGGGTATCCCCTGGCGATGCTCCTGATGTCTGTATCTCGGTCTATGTGACCTGGTTTATACCCCCCCCTGCGTCCGTTCCCATGAATGAAGTTATCCCCGTCAGTGACCTGTCATCCAGTTGTGAAGGTGTGGCCGTGGCCCCTGCCGAGGGAAGTGCTGGCAAACCGTTGCACGATCGCTGTGTGCTGGTGTGTCAACATCGCACCTGCCTCCGCCACGGTGCCGCCCCCGTTCTAGCAGCGTTCCGGGCGGTGGCCATCCCCGGCGTCACAATTCAGGCCAGTGGTTGTCTAGGGCAATGCAGTATTGGCCCCAATGCGCGGGTCCTACCGGATGAAATTTGGTATGCACGGCTAACGCCAGCCGATGTCGAGGCCATTATCGAAGCCCACCTACGCGATGGCCAGCCGGTCGATCGCTTCCTAAATCCCCGCATTCACCAATCCTTTTATCCTCATCCCTAATCCATCCCCCCCTGCTTTGTGCTTGCCGGTTTCGTGGGGGACTGACGATCCCCAGCAACCTTGGGGAAAAGGCAAGACGGTCTTGCAGGCCCAGGAAGACTGGAAGTGGACAAAAATTTAAGTATGATTACTTATGGAAATAATGATTTTTGTGACAAAATCGCCGAAATCCATATAACTTAAAGGTTTCGACGATCCATATCATGAAAGTTCCCCCTAGAATAGTGCATTGAAACTTCCAGTCTATGAGGGTTTCGGCGATTCCCGATCCCTACTCTTGGTCCCCCGTAAGGCTAGAAGTTGTCAGTTAACCCTAAACCCGACTGAGTAAGGAGATTTTGCATGAACAAGGGAGAACTCGTGGATGCGGTTGCCGAAAAGGCTCGTGTTACCAAGAAGGAAGCCGATGCGGTCCTGACAGCGGCCCTGGAAGCGATCATGGAAGCGGTTTCCGAGGGTGACAAGGTGACGCTAGTGGGCTTTGGGTCCTTTGAATCGCGGGAACGCAAGGCCCGCGAAGGGCGCAATCCAAAAACGGGTGAGAAGATGGAAATTCCGGAAACCAAGGTCCCCGCTTTTTCGGCAGGTAAGTTGTTTAAGGAAAAGGTGGCTTCCTAGTTGCCAGGGGCTATGACACCCTGGGTAGGCCGTCCTATGCACGGGGGGAATTTGGCTTGGGCAGCATCTCTGGCAGGCTGTTCCCCCCAGGCAATTCTGGATTTTTCGGCCAGTATTAACCCCTTGGGGCCGCCTGCCACAGTGATAACTGCGATTCAGGAACAGGTGTTGGCCATCCGGGCCTACCCCGATCCCAACTATGGGGCGTTGCGGGCGATCCTGGCTGAGCACCACCAGCTATCACCGGATTGGGTCCTCCCTGGCAATGGGGCAGCGGAGTTGTTGACCTGGATCGGGCGGGATTTGGCGGCCCAGGCTGAAACCTATGTGTTAGCGCCTGCGTTTGGGGACTACGGGCGATCGCTGCGGGCCTTTGGGGCGGTGCTGCATCCCGTACCTTTGGCGCTGACGCCAGGAGCGATCGCCGCTAGCCTCCCCCCGGCCCTAGCCACAGCTCCCCCAACAGCGGCCCTGTTGTTGAATAATCCCCACAATCCCACGGGCCAATGCTTCCCGCGTGCGCAGATTCTTCCCTATCTGGAACGCTTTGCCCTGGTGGTGGTGGATGAGGCATTTATGGACTTCCTCCCCCCGACTGAGCAGCAAGGCTTGAGCGATTACATTCCAGCCTTTCCTAACCTCGTGATTGTGCGCTCACTCACCAAGTTTTACAGCATACCCGGATTACGCCTGGGGTATGCGATCGCCCATCCTGATCGGTTGCAACGCTGGCAACAGTGGCGTGATCCCTGGTGTGTGAATCAGTTAGCCGTCGTAGCAGCCCTGGCCGCCTTGCCCGATCGGGATTTTCAGGCCCAAACCTGGGCCTGGTTGCCGCCCGCCCGCTCGCAACTCCACCAGGGTTTGGCCCAATTCCCCACCTTGCAGCCCTATGCCAGTGCAGCCAATTTCCTCCTGGTGCATAGCCAACAACCCGTACCACCGCTCCAGGCGGCCTTACTCAAACACCATCAAATTCTGATCCGGGATTGCTTGAGTTTTCCAGAGTTGGGCGATCGTTACTTCCGGGTAGCGGTGCGCACTTTGGACGAGAACCAACGGTTGTTAGCGGCGATCGGGGCGATCGGGGCGTGAAGAGGAATAGCTACAGCCGTTCCCACGCTAATGAAGTACTGTCAAGCCTTTTGCCCAAGGGGCTTAAGCCCCTTATCTGTACCTCACCCAGTATAAAAGTGCTGTCTCGCTTCAATAGCACTTCGATGAATTCGATTGATGTAGTTAGGTAAGCTGAATTGTTTAACAGGCAAAGGGGTCAGTCATTTGCGTGCTCTTCGTGCTCATTGACTGTAACAGACTGAGGACCGGAGACGCATCCACCCTAACGATGGCTGAGCCAGGGTGGACGGGGCAACACCGAGCCGCAGAGGGCTGCTCCCGCTCCCAGGCCTGAAGCAATCTGCATATTGCGAGTAAGATCACGAGTAAGATCAAGAGAGACAGAGCGGCTGTTTTCACCAATGGCTGCGGAGCCAATCTGAGTGTCTGCTATGTTCCAACCCATTGGTTTTCAGCAAACCGCGATCGTCACTTCCCTCGGACGGATGGTCTATACCACCGCCGACCCTGGTACCTGGCTGGAAAGCCTAGCCGCGAGCGCCACCACCCCAGCAGCTTCCCCCCCGGCTCCGCCTGAGCCGGCAGGCCAATCCCCAACTTGGCCCACCCTGGTCTTTCTCCACGGTTTTGGGGGCGGGTCTTCTGCCTACGAATGGTCCAAGGTTTATCCGGCTTTTGTGAGCGACTATCGTGTACTGGCCCCCGATCTCCTAGGTTGGGGGCGTTCCGAACATCCTGCCCGTGACTACCGCATCGAAGACTACCTCACCACGATCGCTGAATTCCTCGAACAAACCTGTACGGGTCCCGCTACCGTGATTGCCTCCTCCCTCACGGCGGCAATGTGCATTCGCCTAGCGATCGCCCGTCCCGAATTATTCCAAGCCCTGATCCTGACCACGCCCGCTGGCCTTTCGGACTTTGGGGAAGACTACCGGCGTAGTTTCTTGGCCCAATTAGTCGGCACCCCCGTGCTTGATCGCCTGCTCTACACCCTGGCCATTGCCACGGAAGGCGGTATCCGCAGCTTTCTGGAAAACCGCCAATTTGCTAACCCCGATCGCATTTTTCCGGAACTGATCGCAGCCTATCTGGCATCAGCCACCCAACCCAATGCCGAATACAGCGCCCTTGCCTTCGTGCGCGGGGATCTGTGCTTTGATTTGTCCCTCACGATCGCCGAGCTAACCACCCCCACCGCCATCCTCTGGGGGGAAGCTGCCCAATTCACCAGTCCGGATCTGGGCCAACGGCTGGCTGAGCTAAATCCAAGGGCGGTTAAATTTTTCCAGCGACTGCCTGATGTGGGCCTTACCCCCCAACTGGAAACTCCCGAACTCACGATCGCCCTCATTCGTCACTATCTCAAGCAGCTCTAGCACAGCGGACATCCATTTTTCGGCATGTTAGTCGTCACAACTGTAGCCGTTGCAGGTACTGAGTCAGCACGACAAACCTTGCAGCATGGCATTGTGCGTGCGATCAGGATTAAGCCATATTGTTCTCGATCGCCCAACGGGAAAGCTCCGTGCGGTTATGCAACCCCGTTTTCCCCAGCATATTGCTAACGTGGCTTTCGATCGTGCGCTGACTGACATTCATCTGTTCCGCAATTTCCCGATTGGCCATCCCCCGTGCCACCAACTGCACCACCTTCAACTCCGTCGGCGTTAGGGACACATCAAAGGGAACCTGAATCGTGGGTCCCTCCTCTAGACGACCGCTGGGATGCTCCCGGAGGCGGGAGGCGGCCTTAAGGGACGATTCCACCTGGGCCACCAATTCCTCAGGTTCAAAGGGCTTCACCATATACACATCCGCCCCAGTACTTAACCCCTTGACCCGATCGGCACTTTGCCCCTTGGCAGAGAGGAATAAAATGGGAATCCAGTTCGTGCGGGGGTTTTCGCGCACCCTTTGCACGAAGCCATAGCCATCCAATTCCGGCATCATGACATCGCAGATGATCATATCGGGCATGGTCTGGTCCAACACATCCAACCCTTCCTGACCATTGTTGGCAACTAGAACGTCATAACCCCGAAACTCCAGATAATCCTTGACCAGCAGGGTTAAATTCGGATCATCATCAATCAGCAACAGCGTTTTGCTATCACCTGCACCTGCTTCTCTCATAAACTACTCTACTCAACCTAATCAGAATCGAGATTTTTGGCGCATGGAACCCTGCTAACTTGACGAGATCACCCTTGATCTACCAATTGTCTACATTAGGAGGTTTGCTGTCCATTTCCGCGAAAACTACTGATGCTCATATTGTATAACTCGTGCTAAGCCATGCAATGGCCTGCGAGCAGAGCCACAATCACAAGCCTAGTTTGCCACATCCCTGCCGGCAAGGTGATAACTGGCTATTACAGTAATTCTTCTCTATTTTAGCTAGGATTTCCTCATTTTATCGTCAATTGTGATGCCCAGTCCCGATCGCAACTGGGGAGACGTGGTCGCTGCCAAGGGAAAATAAATTAAGAAAATTTTACAAAAAGGCGGCAGCCTAACGAGGTCTCAACCCCATTGGCGAGTAACAGGGGTGGGGCAGGAACTCTTTGCCGTTCCGCAATTTCGCCGCTACCATCGGAGTGCACATAAAAACTGCGGCTATCCGTCGCTGCCTAAAGTAGCGCTGGAGTAGTGGCCTAGAGATGATGACTACCAACGCTTGTGATACGCTATCGCCAACCAACTGCGACCAACCGCAACGAGGACAGTAGGCATGACTAGGTTGAATGTGGGGCTTTTGTTTGGTGGGCGATCGGGAGAACACGAGGTTTCGATCGTCTCGGCGCGGGCGATCGCCCAAGCCTTTGCCCACGAAGCCAATGTCCCCAAATACCGGGTTATGCCGTTTTATATCCAGAAGGACGGTCACTGGCAGGCGGGGGATGGAGCGCTGCAGGTTCTTGAGCAAGGTACTCCCGCGACCCTGACCCCAGCTGATGGCGCTTCGCTCTGGCAGTTTCCACCCCAGGTAACGGATGTGGACATTTGGTTCCCGATTTTGCATGGTCCCAATGGTGAGGACGGTACGGTTCAGGGCTTACTCAAACTGATGCAGGTGCCGTGGGTTGGGTCGGGAGTGTTAGGTTCGGCCCTGGGCATGGATAAGATTGCCATGAAGCACGCCTTTGCCCAGGCTGGCCTTGCCCAGGTCGATTACCTCGCGGTCAGCCGAGCGCAGGTCTGGTCCGATCCCTGTGTATTTCCCAAATTATGTGATCACATCGAAACAACCTTGGGGTATCCCTGTTTCGTGAAACCCGCGAATTTGGGATCTTCCGTGGGGATTAGCAAGGCCAGCGATCGCCGCCAGTTAGAAGCGGCGCTGGATAATGCAGCCAGTTACGATCGTCGCATCATTGTCGAAGCAGGGGTACGTGCCCGTGAAGTGGAGTGTGCGGTTCTGGGCAACGATCGGCCCCAAGCCTCGGTAGTGGGCGAAATTAGCTACAGGACCGACTTCTACGACTACGAAACCAAGTACACTGCCGGTCAGGCGGATTTAAGGATTCCGGCTGATCTTCCCTCGGCTATTACCCAGCAGATCCAGGAGATGGCGATCCAAGCCTTCCTGGCTGTCGATGCCGCAGGGCTAGCACGGGTTGATTTTTTCTATCAGGCCGAGACGGGCACTGTCTTGATCAACGAAATCAATACCCTTCCCGGTTTTACGGCCATGAGTATGTACCCCCAACTATGGGCAGCCAGTGGTATTCCCTTTGCCGAGTTGGTCGATCGCCTAGTGCAGTTGGGACTAGAACGCCAAACGCGATCGCGTAGCGTCTCCCTCAGAGAATCCTTCCCTTAAGGCCATGATTAAGGCCATTGCCGTTCCGCAACCGCCGTTTCCTTAGCAAAACCACGTACAGCATGTCTATGGCGAGGATGTCAGATCCGGTCCCTCTTTCCGCCGTCCATCCCCGGATGCAGGCGGGGGTCAATACCGTCGGTCAGTATCTCTATCACAACCGGGTGATGTTGATTCTGACGATTTCCTGGTCAGCCATCATCCTGGTGGCGGTGCTAGCCATGTTATCTCTGCTCAACCCGGCGGCAGTGAACCCTATCCCCAGCCCCACTCCAGAGCTACAAGTGGAGCGTCCGCCCAACCCCCCACCCACGGAACCCAAACCGACAGAATTTGAAAATCCCCGTGCCCTTTGGTCCCTCTTTACGGCAATGGCAGCGGCTGGGTGTATGGCTGGAGCCGTGATTATTCTTCTCGGATTACGGCGTGCGTTGATCCAGAATGCGATTTTCCAAACAACCCCGGCGGGGGCTTCCCC
>NZ_JBRCAD010000232.1:0-5424 GCF_053493415.1 Trichothermofontia sp.
CACGACGATCATTGCCTACAAGTTCACGAGTCTGAGCCGTCAGGAGGTGGAAGCCATGTTGGGGATACAGCTTGCCGATACACGCATCTATCGCGAAGCCAAGGAAGAGGGTCGCCAAGAGGGACTGCAACAAGGACTGCAACAAGGGGAAGCGGCCTTAGTGGTACGGTTATTGCAACGACGCTTGGGCCGGTTGGAGGCTGACCTCGTGGCCCAGATTCAGGCGTTATCCGTGACCCAATTGGAGGCATTGGGCGAAGCATTGCTGGAGTTTGACCAAAGAGCGGACTTACTGGATTGGTTGGCACGACAAACTTGAGTGATGGGCTATACATCGTTTTTCGGCACCTCCAGCGGCCCCATCAGCGGTTTTAAGTTGCCAAATTGCCGCAATACCCGCCCTGAACTGGTAAAGGAAATTCCCTGGGATGAGGCCGTGCTAACCATCACGGCTTCAACAACTGGTTGATAAACAGGTGCGGTGGCAACCCACTCCACCATGAAATTTGCCCCGGTCCCCCCGCTCAGATCGTCGGTTTGAATAAAGACATCCGTAGACGCCAGGGGGGGCAGTTCCACGGCTGACCCAGTGTACTGGCGAATAAACTGCCCATTGGTATCGTAATAACGGACTGCGGTGATCAGGATGGCCTGTTCTGGGTCCGTGTTCCGAATACTCAGGGTTGCAGCTAAATTGATGATTTGATCCTGGCGGTTTTGGTGATAGATGTGGGCATAGATGGGCACATAAATCGTTTGTCCAACGCTGACTTGGGTCGGATCGAGGTCGATCGTCACCAGTTGCTCAAGATGATTACCGATCGGATTGGCATTACGGGAGTGCAGGGGCACTGCACAGGCCGTCACCACGATCGCAACTAGGCCCCAAAGGATAGCCCAGCGGATTGGCAGAGCGCAGCCCATCGGCATCATTGCGTCACGGTCTTGTTCACAGTCTTTATCTTCAGCAGTGCCATTGCGGTGATTGTAGCATTACCGCGATCGGACCGTGCCGCCACTAGAGCATCTCGAAAAATACCAGTTCTGTATTCCCAAGCAATGCCATCTCGTCGCTTGGGGCAGTTCAACTGCCCCGATCCCAAATTAATCGAGGTGCCCACTAGGATTCCTTCTCCGGCACTAACGACTAAAGTCGTGACTACAAACTTAACGACTAAAGTCGTGACTACAAACTTAATGACAAACCTCAAGCACTAAAACGCGATGATTGACATTTATCGTGCGTTCGTAACGATCGCAACCTTAGAGTTAGATGCCCTAAGCCATTTCTACCAAGACCTTTTGGAACAAGCGCCCCAGCGCTACTTGCCCCAGGTATATGCAGAATTCCAACTCCCTGGCCTACGTTTGGGGTTATTTCAAATCCGGCCTAGCGATCGGCAGGAGTTTGTCAATCCGCAGCAAGGAACCCTTAGCCTCACCCTGGAAGTGGCTGATCTCGAAACCGCGATCGCCCAATTGACCACCTTGGGCTACCCACCCCCAGGAAGCATCATCACCTCCGCCTATGGGTACGAAATCTATGCCTATGATCCGATGGGTAATCGTTTAATTTTGTATACCCCTGGCGAAAATTTAACGCCCCCAGACTCAAACCGATCGCTATCCTAGCTAGAGCCGTCCAGCCCCCCTGCATCCCTAGTGGCAGAAAGGGCCGGGGGGTGAGGAGAACGCTGGCTCCGGTAACCTGCCTGCGTCCTCATGGCGAGACAGATCCGCCCAAGTCCATCGCCGGGGGCTGGCAGCGTCCCCCTAGATTGTTGACGATCGCACAGGTATTGTGAACCAGCATTTGTTGCGTGGTGACCACTGGCGTGGCTGGCCCACTGGGACCTTCCACCAACAGCGGTGGCTCCGCCAGCTTAACCCCCGCTTCACGGGCGATCGTCTTCATAATGTCGGGATTCGCTGTACTTTCAGTAAAAACAGTGGTGACCCCGGTTTGCTTAATCTGGTCAACCAGGGCCGCCAGACGGGCTGGGGAGGGTTTTGCCGCCTTCGTGACCCCTTGCAACGCCCCCCGCACCGTAAAGCCATAGGCATCGGCAAAGTAGCCAAAGGCATTGTGGGGTGTTAGCAACTGGCGCTGGTCGGCATGCACCGTAGCCACCTGGGTCTGTATCCAGGCATCCAGGGCGTCGAAGTCGGCAGTCAGACGAGCGGCGGCCTGACGGTATTGGGCCGCATGGTTGGGGGCCACCTGGGCTAACTGGTCAGCAATCACCCGCACGATCGCACCATTATGGCGAGCTTGATGCCAAATATGGGGATCGGGTACTGTCCCCGGTGTAGCCGTGTCAGACGTTGGACTCGCCTCGTGGCCATGCTCATCCTTGTGGCCATGCTCATCCTCGTGGCCATGCTCATCCCCATGATCGTGATCATCCGCCTGGACATAGCGGGGACTGGGCACAGCAACTTCATAAACAGCGACACGGGGTTGCCCGGGTGGGGTAGCTTCGACCAATCGAATCAGCTTCGGTGAAGCCCCATAACCGTCGTAGAGGATCAGATCGGCATCGGCGATCGCGGCCCGATCCGCAGGCGTGGGTTCATAAACATGGGGGTCTTGATCCGGGGCCATGAGACAAGTCAGGGCAATCGTCCCAGCGGCAACCTGCTGGGTGAGATCACACAACAGGGCTGTGGTGGCCACAACTTGCGGCGGTGCTTCCGTAGCCGTTGGGGCAGCATCCGGAGTGGCGGCTGACTCAGGCGGGGGACCAGAAGCCCCAGGCAAACACCCCCCAACCCCCAGGGTGAGCAGAACGGCCATCATTCTCCGGGCTATCCCACCGTGATTGCGCCCCAGGGTTAACCCAAGCTTCAACCTAAGCTGAGACATGCTTGCACAACTCCTTTACGACAAAACCGGGATTTACGCCAAACCAACGGGAGTTTGGTATGCTGATGGGTAAGAGCATGAGAATGATTATCATTTTTCACTAGCTATGCTAGAGATTGAGCATCTGTCTGTCAATTACCGCCACCTACAAGCGATCGCCGATCTCTCCTTGCGGCTGGTCCCCGGTGAGATTGTGGGCTTGATTGGCCCCAATGGCGCAGGGAAAAGCACGCTGATGAAGGCATTGCTAGGCTTAGTGCCCCACCAAGGGCGAGTTTTGCTGACGGGGCAACCCCTCGCTCGGCAACGGCAACGGGTGGCCTATGTCCCCCAGCGATCGCAAATTGACTGGGACTATCCGATCACCGCTTGGAATGTCGTGATGATGGCGCGGACGCGGGCGATTGGCTGGCTCCGGGCACCCGATCGGCAACAGCGGCAAATCGTCAAGGCCGCCCTCGCACGGGTAGAGATGCTGTCCCTAGCCCGACGCCCGATCGGACACCTGTCAGGGGGGCAACAGCAGCGGGTGTTCCTGGCCCGTGCCCTGGCCCAGCAAGCGGATATCTTTTTGCTGGATGAACCCTTTACCGGCGTTGATAAAAAGACAGAAGCCCTGATCCTGGGGGTCTTTGCGGAGTTGCGTGCCCAGGGGAAAACCCTATTGGTCTGTAGTCATGAGTGGGGCGATAGCCTCAACCGTTACGATCGCCTGCTGCTACTGAACCGCCAACTCTTGGCCGACGGCAAGCCGCGATCGGTAATGACAATGGAAAATATTTATCGAGCCTATGGCGAAACCGCAGCAGCTAACAATGGCCAGCAGCGCGAACCCTTCTTTTTCTGCTAGGGCATTGAATATGCGGTTAGGACCTTGAATACAGCACTTCCATACTGGGTGAGGTGCAGACAAGGGGCTTTAAGCCCCTTGCTGACAAGGCTTGACCGTACTGCATGGGATGTGGTCTGACGACTTAAGTCCTCACTACGAGCAATCGGAAAGCCAAAACGAAGTCGTTGATATGATGTGAGAAAAGAGGCGGTTGAAAAGCTTTAGAAACTAAAGCTGGTGCGCAGCGTGCCGACCCAGATGGAATTTCCATCCCGTTCCGGATTATTGGTAACAAATAATCCGGGTGTAAGGGCGAAATGTTCACTGAATCGGAACCGATAGAAGGCTTCAACATGGTAGGTACTGCCGGCCTCATCCGAACGATAGTCACTGTCCGTTACCCGTGGCGGTTGACCGAAGACAATCCCCGCCAAATTTCCCTTCGCCAAGAGATCCAGGAAGCCCAAGGTCACGGCCCAGTTTTGGATCGTGGCCCGATCGCCCCTAAAACCACTGGATTCCCCCTGAGCATTGGTATAGCCATACCAGCCGGAGAGATTAAACCGCGAACTCAGGCGATAGGTGGCATTCAGGGCATATACATCGGCTGCCGTTGCGGCATCGGCAAACGGTTGATTCGCCAATACACTACCCGTCCCGCCCGATACCTGGGCTTGACCGCCGGGGGCATAGTAGCGGCTATAGGCTAGCCCAATACCGAGACGATCGTTGGGTTGATAGGTCAACTGCCCCAGAGCCGCAAATTGGCCATTAAATAACCCGGCTTTATCGGCTGGATTGCCCGCATCATCGGCAAAATAGGCGAGGGAAAGATTCAGCGATTTACTGAAGTCATAGTTCAGGCCCAAGCCCGCCCCATCACCAAGCCGATAGAGGGGGTTGTATTGCCCAAAGCGGGAAAGGCTACCCACGACATCATCGGAAAATTCAGGATTGAGCGTTGCAAAAATATCGTCAAATTCGGTTCCCGTTGCACTCACCGTTACGCGTAATTTCGGGTTAAAGAAAAACTGATAACGCAGAGTATCCAGGACAACATCGTTGCCATTCCCCGTGGTGCCATCAAAGCTGAGCCGACTTTGGGGCGTTCCCGTGCTGGCTTCAAAGGAAGTGGTATTCGCCGCTTGTAGGCGGGTAAAGAGGAGATCTTGCCCCGAAAAGGTGGTATTCAGGCCCAAGCGCAGGCGATCGCTAAAAATCGTGCTGCTATCGATCTCGCTCCCACTGGCGCTACTCAGGCCAAACACCGCATCCCCCACCAGCTTGGTTGTGGTTGAGAATTGGGTCGCCTCCAGTTGCGCCGTCCGGGCTTCCAGGTTATCCACCCGGCCCCGAATCGAGGCCAGTTCCGTGGCAAATTCTTCCTGCAAGCGTTGCACCTTGGCCAAGTCTTCCTTGGTGGCCATGTCCGCCGTGGCTGCTGCAATCAACTCATTAATACGATCGAGGCAGGCATTCAACCCGGCGGCAAATTCATACCGGCTCAGTGCCCGTTGTCCTCGGAAAGTCCCGTCGGGATAGCCCACAATACACCCATAGCGTTCCACCAGGGATTGCAGGGCTTGGAAGGCCCAGTCCGTCGGTTGCACATCAGACAATTGGCTCACCGAGGTGATCTGGCCCAAACTATCGGCTTCAATGTTCGGTGATGCGGGGTTGGGTGATGCTTGATTACCAGCCCCGATCGGGTTGCCCAGGGGAGGCG
>NZ_JBRCAD010000233.1:0-31708 GCF_053493415.1 Trichothermofontia sp.
AGGGCTGGGGTTGGGGGTGTGGTCGGGAGCTTATGACGGTGTGGCAGGCTTGTGGTTGCGTTGGTATGACGGCGAGGGGACTTGGTTAGCAACGCGCCAGGAGCGGGCTGACCTTGCTGATCAACGAGCGGAACAGGAACGACTCCGGGCGGAACAGGAACGCGCACGAGCCGAACTAGCTCAAGCTCAAGTTGAGCAGGAACGACTCCGGGCCGAGCAGGAACGGGCACGGGCCGAGCAGTTGGCGGCGCGATTACGAGCCTTGGGCATTGATCCGGAGACATAGCCACCATACACTACTAGGCTGACGTAGACGTGAACACCTTGGTTTGCTGGCATACAAGTATCCAGAACAAGCCATGCCATTTAAACCCATCGGATGCCCCAGGAGGTGGTTTGGTTGTGTCTCTCCCTATGACCCGCCCATTCTTGAAGACCCTTGGCACGATCGCCCTTATCCTGTTGTGTGGAGGGGCGATCGTCGCCTTGCAACTGCCCCTGCTAACGACCTTACGCCAACAGCAAACCTCCTCCCTGGCCAGCCTACAACGCCAGTCAGCGATCGAAAAACAACGCCTACAGGTCTTGCAACACCTGCCCACCTTCGGCTTTGACAACCTCATGGCCGATTGGGTCTTCCTGAACTTCCTGCAATACTTTGGGGATGACGAGGCCCGTGCCCAAACCGGTTATGACCTTAGCCCAGAGTATTTTGAAGTCATCGTGCGGCGTGATCCACGCTTTGTACGGGGCTATTTGTTCCTCTCCCAAAGCACCTCCCTGTTTGCGGCCCTTCCCAAACGGACGATCGCCCTAATGGAACGGGGGTTGAGCACCCTCACCCCGCAGATCCCCCCCAATTCCTACTATGTATGGCGCTATAAGGGCATTGATGAACTCCTGTTCCTGGGGGATGCCCAAGCCGCCCAGCACTCCTTCCGCCAAGCGGCGGACTGGGCCAGCCAGCATCCCGATCCAGAAAGTCAGCAGGTCGCCCAGCTATCCCGCAGTATGGCAGACTTCCTGGCCGAGAATCCCCGTAGCCAAAGTGCCCTCGTCGGGGCCTGGTCAATGGTGTTACAAAGTGCTGTAGACAATCGCACCCGCGATCGGGCGATCGCCCAAATTAAGGAACTCGGCGGTACCTTTGAAACCGATGGCCAGGGGCGAATCATCATTCGCTTCCCGCCAAAACCCACGCCCACGCCTACCCCAACCCCAGCATCCATCCCCCAAGGCAGTTCATGAGGCAGTCACAGAAAATGTCAAGCTTAAGTTAATATTAGTTAACATCTAAATTAATCTTGATAGCTCCCAGATGGGAATACCTATCTTCTGGACGTTCAGCGTCCCTTGTTAGACCAATAGCCAAGACAACTAACCAGGAGGATCATCCCGGTGAATAAGCGGTGGAGAAATGCAGGGCTGTACGCACTGTTGGCGATCGTGGTCATCGCCCTAGCGACGGCCTTTTTTGACAACAACCAGGCCCAACCCAATAAAACCTGGACCTATAGTGAATTCGTCCATGCCGTGGAGCAGGGTCAACTGGAAGGTACGGTGAATATTAGCGCCGATCGCTCCCAGGCCATGTTTACGGCCCCGGATGGTAGTGGCAAGGTGCTGGTCAACCTGCCCAATGACCCCGATTTAATCAATATCCTGACCAGCAACAACCTGGATGTGAAGGTTCTCCCCCCGTCCGATGACGGGACTTGGCTGCGTGCCCTGAGTGGTCTGTTTTTCCCGATCTTGCTCCTGGTGGGGCTATTCTTCCTGCTGCGGCGTGCCCAAAATGGTCCCGGTAGCCAAGCGATGAACTTTGGCAAGTCGAAGGCGCGGGTGCAGATGGAGCCGCAAACCCAGGTCACTTTTAATGATGTCGCCGGGATTGACCAGGCCAAGTTGGAACTGACCGAAGTGGTGGACTTCCTCAAAAACGCCGATCGCTTCACGGCAGTGGGGGCCAAAATTCCCAAGGGCGTGCTGCTGGTGGGACCGCCGGGGACGGGCAAAACCCTGCTGGCCCGTGCGGTCGCTGGCGAAGCCGGGGTCCCCTTCTTCTCAATTTCCGGTTCCGAATTTGTGGAAATGTTCGTCGGGGTCGGGGCCTCGCGGGTGCGCGACCTGTTCGAGCAGGCCAAATCCAATGCCCCCTGTATCGTGTTTATCGATGAAATTGATGCCGTAGGTCGCCAACGGGGGGCCGGTCTCGGTGGCGGCAACGATGAGCGGGAACAAACCCTGAACCAGTTGCTCACGGAGATGGACGGCTTCGAGGGCAATACTGGCATCATTATCATTGCGGCTACGAACCGGCCCGATGTGTTGGATGCCGCCCTGTTGCGCCCCGGTCGCTTTGACCGGCAGGTGGTGGTCGATCGCCCCGATTATGCCGGACGCTTGGAAGTCCTGCGGGTCCACGCCCGTGGCAAAACCCTGGGTAAGGATGTGGATCTCGAAAAAATCGCCCGTCGCACCCCTGGCTTCACCGGGGCCGATTTGTCCAATCTGCTGAATGAAGCGGCGATTTTGGCAGCCCGCCGCAATCTGACCGAAATTTCGATGGATGAGATCAATGATGCGATCGATCGCGTCCTCGCCGGTCCCGAAAAGAAGGATCGGGTGATGAGCGAAAAGCGCAAGCAGTTGGTGGCCTACCACGAAGCCGGTCACGCCCTCGTCGGTGCCCTGATGCCGGACTACGATCCGGTGCAGAAGATCAGTATTATTCCCCGTGGTCGCGCCGGAGGGTTAACCTGGTTCATGCCCAGTGAGGATCGGGTGGATACGGGTCTCTACTCCCGTGCCTATCTGCAAAACCAGATGGCCGTCGCCCTGGGCGGTCGCGTAGCGGAAGAAATTGTCTTTGGCGAAGAAGAAGTCACCACCGGGGCCTCCAACGATCTGCAACAGGTGGCTCGTGTCGCCCGTCAGATGGTCACCCGCTTTGGCATGAGCGATCGCCTGGGTCCCGTCGCCCTCGGTCGAGCGCAGGGGAATATGTTCCTGGGCCGTGATATTGCGGCGGAACGGGACTTCTCAGAAGAGACGGCAGCGGCGATCGATGATGAGGTGCGCAACCTAGTCGATCAAGCCTACCGTCGCTGTAAGTCGGTGCTGCTGCAAAACCGTCAGGTCCTCGATCAGTTAGCAAACATGCTGATTGAGAAGGAAACCGTGGACGCGGAAGAATTGCAAGCCCTACTGGCCGACAGCGACGTGCAAATGGCCGCGATCGCCTAAGACGGCGGGTGACGCCTGTTCTGCTAGGGCAGTCCTGTCAGGCTGAATAAAACGCTGAACGCAAACATCCCTTTGGTGGTCTAACTAGGGGGATGTTTTGTTGTCCGACATTGCCCTGGGGATAGTTTCAACACCCCGCGATCGCCCATGCTGCGGCAGGGAGTGGCAAGGGAGGCAGGAATCTGTCTCAGTGGGGATTTCAGCCCTGTGCCCAGTTTTACCGACCTCCTGATGGCGATACCGTCGCTCTAGGGCACCTCGAAAAATACAATTTTCGCAACTGTGGTGCCACGCCCTCATCAGGGGGTGAGGCGAGCAGCTCCAGCACCTCAATTAATCGAGGTTCCCTATACAGTAAGAGAGCAGTTCTATGGCGCGATCGCAGAGGCAGCCCATGTCCTACTGGCTGATGAAATCGGAACCGACAGTGTATAGCATTGCCGACCTGGCACGGGATGGCACCACGATCTGGGATGGCGTGCGCAACTACCAGGCCCGGAACTACCTGCGCCAGATGCAACCGGGCGATCTCGCCTTTTTCTACCACTCCAATGCCAACCCGCCAGGGATTGTGGGCCTCATGCAGGTGGTGGCAACGGGATTGGATGACCCCAGCCAGTTTGATCCCAACAGCCCCTACTATGATCCGAAAGCCACGCCCGCAGAGCCACGCTGGCAAACGGTACGGGTCGAATTTGTCAAAACCTTTGCCACCCCCCTCAGCCTGGATACCCTGAAGCAAACCTTCACCCCCGAAGAACTGCCCGTGGTCCGCCGGGGCAATCGCCTATCGGTCCTACCCGTGGCGATCGCCGTCGCGGAACGGTTGTTAGCGATACAGGGGACAGCAACGAATTAATACTTGCTTTTCTGCGTTCATCCGCTAGAATCTAGCAGAACCACGACGAGATCAGGGCCAACTTGTTTCCTTCGGAAAAACTCTAGATTTCGATCCTGCTCAAATCTAAAAGTAAGCTGCTATGCTGTTGCTTCAAACCCGCCCCTATACGGGTCGCAAGCATTATCAGTAGTGAACTTGGGTGATGCTGCTGGATATGGCGGGTTGACTGGCTTCTCGGTTCTTAATCTCACAACCTCACGCCCAATTCCACTTGCGCGTTAGCCCTTTGTTTTAATGACAACTGTGCCCCTTCCTCGACAGCCTTCCCCCTCCTTTGAGCGGACTGAAGATGGTCCCTTGAGGGAAGAGTCGCCAGTGGCGGTGCTTAAGGAGCTGGTGGCCCGCCTTCAGCGTGAGCAAAACAAGATTCAAGACCTCCTCAGCTCGCTGGGGTATGCGCTGCGGAGCTTTCGGAACCTGAACCAGTTTTTGGAGCTGATTCCGCTCATGGCAACCCGGGTGACGGATGCCGATGGCGGTGTGTTGGTGCTGTTCCAAACCAATGGCCCCAATGGCCAAATGCGCCTTGAACGTTGGCATTGCCCCAATACAGTGGAGTGTCAACATATTCGCCAATCCCTGGAGGCGGCGGCCCGCCAACTGAGTGTGCCCTTTTCCCCGTCTGCCCCCCTGGCCCCCGCGATCACCCGCCTTGAACATCAAATGAATGGTTGGCTAGGCCCGGATACCCAGCTATTTGGTACGGCGATCGTCGTCAAAAATCGCGAACGGGGGCGGCTCTACGTCTTCAGCCTTGATCCGGACTATAGCTGGACCCAGACTCGGCAAAAGCTGGTGCGTCTGGTGGCCGATCAAACGGCGGTGGCGATCGAAAACGATGAACTCACGGTGGAACTGCGCAAGAAGGAGCGCATGGACCGAGAGTTGGAAATTGGGGCCGAAATCCAACTGCAACTGTTGCCCCGCCAGTGTCCCACGATTGAAGGGGTGCAATTGGCGGCTCGCTGTGAAACCGCCAATCGGGTGGGGGGGGATTATTACGATTTTGTTCCGGCTAACTACGATCGTGTGCCCCAACGGAAAGGGGGCCATGAAAAAGGTAAGTGGAGCATTGCGATCGGGGATGTGATGGGCAAGGGCGTTCCGGCGGGGTTGATCATGACCATGCTCCGGGGAATGTTGCGGGCGGAAGTGCTCAACGGGCATACCCCCGATCGTATTTTGCAGCACCTCAACCACGTCATGTACACCGACCTAGAGAACTCGAACCGCTTCGTCACCCTGTTCTATTCTGAATATGACCCCCTGACCCGCCGCTTACTCTACAGTAACGCGGCCCATAATCCCCCCATGCTGTGGCGGGCGACCAGCGACGAGATTGTCCGTCTGGATACCCTGGGGATGTTAGTCGGGCTAGATGTCAATACCCAGTATGAAACGGGCGAGACGCAACTCAATCCGGGCGATGTGGTCATTTTCTATACTGATGGCTTTACCGACGCCGCCAACCAGAACGGGGAGCGCTTCGATGAAGAAAATTTACTCGTCGCCTTCCGGGATGCCTGCCATCGCTATCAAAATCCGCAGGCTATTTTGGAGGTGCTGTTTAGCCGGGTGAAGCAATTTATTGGTCCCAGCAGTCGCAATGCCGATGACATGACGCTGGTAGTGATGAAGGTTAGCGAGGCGGTGGCCACACCGGTCAATCCCCCGACTACGCTCACCCGCCGCTAGGATTATCCAGCCCTAGGGAGACTGTGCTAAATTGCATGGTCAAGAACAGTTTGTCACTGATCAGTATCATTACTCAAGACCCTTACCCAAGACGACTACTTCAGGACTATTACTTCAGGAGAGCGCAGCAATGGCGGTTGAACTTTTAGCGATCGATCTCGGTACCGTACACCACACCCTAACCCACAGTGCTGATCTCCTCCAGGCGGGGTTACCAGCGGCAGGGTCCCATGCCCTAATCCCTGACGTGATCACCTCCCACGCATCTCTCCTAGCCCAACAATTCAACCAGGACGTGTTTGCCGACATCCGCAAAGGCTTCAACCACTTTGTGCAAACAGGGCAAGTGTGGGCCATGTTAATCGGCTTTGTGTTGGGTTACCTCTTCAAAAGTGCCACTTCTTATTAATACTCAGTCGATCGCGCCGTTGTGGGTGGGGTAGGCATCCTGCCTGCCACTGAGGGGGGAGGCATCCTGCCTGCCACTGAGACAGCCGAGACGGCTATCCCACGCATCGACTTATACGCGCCGTGCCTTGGTGATGCGGTGGTGCATCTCACCCGCCCCCATAGCCCACCCCTAGCTCCCTACCCTATTCCCTTCAAACAGAGAGTCCTTTACCGTGTCGTCCCCCACCCCCGCTTCAACCTGGAGCCAACGCTTTGAAACTGCCCTCCATCCGGTTATCGCTGCCTTTAACGCCAGCATCGGCTTCGACATTGCCCTCATCGAGTACGACCTGACCGGCTCGATCGCCCATGCCCAAATGCTGGGCCATACGGGCATTATTTCCCCCGCAGAAGCCGCGCAACTGGTCACAGGCCTCGAGCAAATCCGTCAGGAATATCGCCAGGGACACTTTCAACCGGGCATTGAGGCCGAAGATGTCCACTTTGCCGTTGAACGGCGGCTAACCGAGCTAGTCGGTGATGTGGGCAAAAAACTCCACACGGCCCGATCGCGCAATGACCAGGTGGGTACCGATACCCGCCTGTACCTCCGGGATCAGGTGCGCCAAATCCAGGCCCAATTACTCGCCTTCCAACAAGCCCTGCTGGACCTAGCCGCACAGCACATTGAAACCCTGATTCCCGGCTACACCCACCTGCAACGGGCACAACCCCTCAGCCTTGCCCACCACCTGCTGGCCTATGTAGAGATGGTGCAGCGGGATTGGGAACGCCTGGAAGATGGCTATAAGCGGCTGAATATGTCCCCCCTCGGCTGCGGTGCCCTGGCCGGGACCACCTTCCCCATCGATCGCGCCTACAGTGCCCAATTGCTGGGGTTCGATCGCGTCTATAGCAACAGCCTGGATGGGGTGAGCGATCGGGACTTTGCCGTGGAGTTTCTCTGTGCCGCCAGTTTGATCATGGTCCACCTCAGTCGCCTGTCGGAGGAGGTGATCCTGTGGGCATCGGAGGAATTCGGCTTTGTCACCCTGCGGGATAGCTGCTCGACCGGATCGAGTATTATGCCCCAGAAGAAAAACCCGGATGTACCCGAATTGGTGCGGGGCAAAACCGGGCGGGTGTTCGGTCACCTGCAAGCCCTGCTCGTCCTGATGAAGGGGCTACCCCTGGCCTACAACAAGGATCTCCAGGAGGATAAGGAAGCCCTGTTTGATGCGGTGAATACGGTCAAGGGTTGCCTCGCGGCGATGACGATCCTGTTCCAGGAGGGCCTAGAGTTCCAGCCCAGTCGGCTCCTGGCGGCGGTCGAATCCGATTTCGCCAATGCCACCGATGTGGCGGATTACTTGGCGGCGAAGGGAGTGCCCTTTCGGGAAGCCTATAACCTGGTGGGCAAGGTGGTGAAAACCTCCCTGGCCCAGGGCAAGCTGCTCAAGGATTTGACCCTCGACGAATGGCAAGCCCTGCATCCTGCCTTTGCCGAGGATATCTACGCCGCGATCGCGCCGCGTCAGGTCGTCGCCGCCCGCAACAGCTTCGGGGGGACAGGGTTTGCCCAAGTACGGCAGGCATTGGCCGCTGCCCAGGCACGGCATCAGGCACTCGCCTGCGGGGAAGCATAAAGTGGGTCGGGGAGGCGGACGTGATATCGATGGCCCTCACCCCAACCCCTCTCCCTCAGGGAGAGGGGCTTCAAGCCTTGCTCTTGACCTGACTCCCCCTCGCCCCTTGTGGGTCTTGTCTACATATCGCGTTTTTGCATTCTCCCTACTTGCTCTTGACCTGACTCCCCCTCGCCCCTTGTGGGAGAGGGGGCTGGGGGGTGAGGGCCATAGTCCCAAAAAAATTTTCCCCAGGAGTGATCGATTTTGCGCAACGGATGGGTAAGTTACACCCAGGAGTTAGAAGTTACCGATTTCCACCCACTGACAAGGAGACGAACCCTTATGAAGACCGAACTGAAAGCCAAATTCTTGCAGCACATGGTTAAGAAGCAAGACAAAGAAGCTGGCTTCACCCTGATCGAACTGCTGGTGGTTATCATCATCATCGGTATTCTGTCCGCTATTGCCTTGCCCTCCTTCCTGAACCAAGCCAACAAGGCCAAGCAATCGGAAGCCAAGACCTACACTGGCTCCATGAACCGTGCCCAACAAGCCTACTTCCTGGAAAACTCGGCCTTCGGTCCCAACATGGAAGTTCTAGGCGTAGGTATTGCGACCTCAACGGTCAACTACCAATACAAAATTGTGCTGGCTAATAACGGTGCAACCAATGCCAACGCAGCCGCTCAAGGTGAGTCCTTGAAGCCCGCGTTGAAAGCCTATGTGGGTCTGGTTCAGTTGGGTCAAGTCGCTGCGACCAGTGAAGCCACCACCCTGGCGGTCCTCTGCGAAAACAACGCCGCCGGTGCAGGTTTCGCCGCAGTCCCGACGACCACTCTCACCGGCCCGACCTGTGCGAGTGGTACCGCTGCGATCATCAAGTAATCCAGCTTGCGTGCCAGCAGCGTAACTTAGGTCCTTTGACGGAGGTGGGTAGCAATGTCTATCCGCCTCTTGCTATTTTGATAGGAATATCACCGTAACGATTGATGCCAATTCCAGACGTTTTCCTTGCGACTCTGCTCCAACCCATTGAAACGGCTTTACAACAGGAGAGCTATGGAGAGGTTGTCCGTTACTGTGAAGAACAACTAGTAGAAAATCCCGAATGCCTACCCCTCTATGGGTACCTGGGGTTAGCCCTTCTGCTTCAGGGGCAGGAGGCTGAAGCCCAAATGAGTTGGCTGGTGGGGTTGGAGGCGGCGCAGGGCCGGGAAGGCGAGCGCGGGATCGAAACGTTAGTCACCCTTTTAAGCACCGAGGCCGATCGGCAGGAAGCCGCAGAACACTGGCCAATGGCTTGGACGATTCGGCAACATATTCGGGAGATAGATGCTGCCAATATCGCGAATCTCTTGCGGCTGATTCACTGCTCCCTCCAGGCTGGCACCTTTGCGGGTGAATTCCTCAGTGAATGGGGAATTATCGCGACGCTCCAGGCCCACGAGAGTGTGGAACTGAGTCCGGAGCAAGTGTTCCCGCTACTCAAACAAATCTTTGAAGCCGATCCCTACCATCCGGCTTGTCTGGAATTTGCGGCGCTGTGTTTTCGCCATTGCCCGCAAATCTCAACGCGGACTGCGGATATTGTACAACTCACCCTAAATCT
Source organism: Trichothermofontia sp. (assembly GCF_053493415.1). NCBI lineage: Bacteria > Bacillati > Cyanobacteriota > Cyanophyceae > Leptolyngbyales > Trichocoleusaceae > Trichothermofontia > Trichothermofontia sp. The sequence goes on from NZ_JBRCAD010000233.1 coordinate 9,470, forward strand.
AGCCAAAGTCCGCAGGCGACCAGATTTGGCCATTGTTCTTTCTGAGAGCTATCTGGAAATTGATCCAGATAATCGCAATCTGATCCGTGCCCTGGCCACCCAATATCAAGATGCTAAGCTGTACGAACAGGGAATTGCAATGGCGCAACGGTGCTATGATCTAGCGCCCAGTTTAATTGAGAAAGTGTTTGCTAACCACCTACTCACACGCGGCGTGCTAGGTACAGGGGGACGCTGGGCCGAAGGTTACACCCTGCTCCAGCATCAGGAGTCCCTTTTAAATCAGGTTTTGGCCGCTCCCGCCGATGAGATTAGTATCGATAGCGGTGCATTATTCTTAACAAATTCCACCTTCTTTTCCCCTTATTTTCAGGATACCCCTCGCCACAATCATGACCTGCGCAGGCGGGTAATGCAACGATTCCAGCAAATCGTAGAACGGGATCTAGCATTGCATGAACTGCAAGCGGATCATCACTGGCAGCGGCGATCGCCCGCACAACGCAGTCCTCAAAAGCGTCCCCTGAAGGTGGGCTATCTTTCCTATTGCATGACCACCCATTCCGTCGGTTGGTTGGCACGGTGGTTGATTCAGCATCACGATCGCCAATGTGTTGAACTCTACGGCTATTTTATTAACTACCGTGAGGTTTATGATCCTATTCAAGCCTGGTATACCGAGCAAATGACCCACGTGCGGCGGCTAGGGACAAATCCGGGCGAAATAGCGATGCAGATTTATCAAGATGGGATTGATATTTTGGTGGATTTGGATAGCATCACCCTGGATATTACTTGCCAGATTATGGCCGTCAAACCAGCGCCCATTCAGATCACTTGGCTCGGCTGGGATGCTTCGGGGCTGCCAACGGTTGACTATTTTATGGCTGATCCCTATGTGCTACCGGAGAATGCCCAGGATTATTATCAAGAAAAAATCTGGCGTTTGCCCCAGACCTATATTGCAGTTGATGGGTTTGAAATTGGGGTGCCCGATCTGCGTCGCGATACCCTAGCCATTCCCGCTGATGCCGTTGTCTACTTAACGGGACAAAGCGGCCCCAAGTGGAATCCCATGATTACCCGCTTACAACTGCAAATTTTGCAGGCGGTTCCTGATAGCTATTTTCTCATTAAAGGCTTAGCCGCTGATCCCGCCATTCAACAGACCTTTTGTGCCATTGCGGAGGAGATGGGCGTGAGTCGCGATCGCCTGCGTTTTCTCCCTCCGGCCCCTAATGAAGCCACTCATCGCGCTAATTTAGGTATTATCGATGTAGCCCTCGATACCTATCCCTACAATGGTGCGACCACAACCTTGGAGACGCTTTGGGTTGGCATTCCCTTAGTCACGCGGGTGGGGGAACAGTTTGCGGCTCGCAATAGTTATACGATGCTGGTGAATGCGGGGATTGAGGAAGGGATTGCTTGGACAGACGAGGAATATGTCGAATGGGGGATTCGATTCGGTATGGAACCCGAACTACGGCAAAAGGTTAGTTGGAAATTGCGCCAATCCCGGCAAACCGCCCCCCTCTGGGATGCCCGTCAGTTTGCACGGGATATGGAAAGCGCTTATCAACAAATGTGGGAGATCTATTGTTCATGTCAGCCTTCCTAGATCCTGAGATTGACCTACCTCCCTTAGCTGAAAGTGTCCCGGCATTGATTGCATCGGGTGATTATGGGCAAGCGTGTCAGATTTTGGAAGGTGCGATCGCTGAGCATCCAGAAATTAGCGCACTGGGAGTTTATCTTGGCATTGCTTATCTGCTGAATGGCGATGAATCGGAAGCCTATTTAACCTGGATGTTGTGTCTAGAAGCGGCAACTGAGGCTGAACTAGAGCAGCGGCATCATGGGTTAGTCACCGTTTTAGAAACCGTGGCGCAACAAGAGAAATCTCTGGACAACGATCGCAATGCTTGGTTAATCCGAAAATATTTGCGAGAATTTCATCCGGAAGATATTCGGAACACCCTCAAGCTGGTGCAATTAGCGATCGCGACTCAAACCTATGACAGTGATGAAGTTGACGACTGGTTTAACGCGCTTGATTTTGCCATCCTCTCTCCTAATCTCAACCTTCAAGACGAATTACTAATTACCCTAAAAACCCTTTTAGAAAATACCCATTGGGATGAGACCACCCAAAACTTTCTCACTCAGATTTTACGATCTACCGATGAGCCAAGGCGTTTCTCTAATCTCGTCCTAACGGCGGCAATTAAGTTTGCCTATGCAGGTCAATACAAAATCGCGATCGATTTAATTGAAAGCTATCTGAACTTCGATCCAGGTTGTCTGTCACTTAAATTGCATTTAATCATCTATTATCGCGAAGATAAGCAATTTCAAAAATCAATTGAAACAGCAAAATTGTGTTATGAACAGGCGACATTCCTGGTCGATCGTATTTTTGCGACTAATGAACTGCTTTATAGTCTCATCAATGAAGGAAATAGTTGGGATGAAGCCTTAGATTATCTCAATGTACATCAGGACTTACTTCAGGAAATTATTCAATCCAATCCGAAAACTCTGACACCTTATAACGTCAGTATTTTAATGTATGCTAGTTTCACACTTCCCTATTTTCGTGATTCTCTTATAAAAAATCGTGCCTTGCAAAATGAAATTCTAAAAATTTGTCAAACCAATTTAGATATTTGCTCTCAGAAGACACTGGGGCAAGATCATCTTGCTCTTGCAAGCGATCGCGCCTTTAAGGGACGGATTAAACATCAGAAAAAATTAAAAATTGGATACTTATCCCACTGTTTCAGAACCCATTCCGTTGGCTGGCTCGCTCGTTGGTTGATGGCTTTTCATAATAAGGAGAATTTTGATCTGTTTGCCTACTCAATTCGTCCCAAGTTAAACGAAACGGATCAAGTTACAGCGTTTTACCAATCTGTTATTCCTAATTTTAAGACCCTTGTAATGAGCGGTGATCAGTATCATGACTATCTTGATATTGCCAAGGAAATCTATGCCGATGACATCGATATTCTGGTTGATCTAGACAGTATTACCCTTGATCTAAGCTGTAAAGTCTTGGCCACCAAACCGGCTCCGATCCAAGTATCCTGGCTCGGCTGGGATGCCCCCGGCTTACCAACGGTAGACTACTTTATTGCTGATCCCTACGTCCTGCCAGAATACGCCCAAGACCATTATCCTGAAACCCTGTGGCGGCTCCCCCATAGCTACATTGCGGTAGGAGGATTTGAACTCGGTGTGCCAACCCTACGCCGTAGCGATCTCGATATTCCCAGCGAAGCTGTGGTCTATTACAGCAGCCAAAACGGGCGTAAGCGCCATCCTGATATGATTCGCCTCCAGATGAAAATCCTGAGCGAGGTTCCCAATAGTTACTTCTTGATCAAGGGCGTTGCAGATGAGGCTAAGATTAGGGAATTATTTGCTAGCCTTGCAGAGGCTGAAGGGGTGAGCTGCGATCGCCTGCGGTTCCTCCCTGCCGCCCCTACTGAAGCCATCCATCGGGCTAATTTAGGCATTGCCGACATAGTATTAGATACCTATCCCTATAACGGCGCAACTACGACATTGGAAACACTTTGGGTTGGCGTTCCTTTGGTCACTCGCGTGGGGGAACAGTTTGCCAGTCGTAATAGTTATACGATGTTGGTGAATGCAGGGATTGAAGAAGGGATTGCCTGGACGGATGCGGAATATGTCGAATGGGGGATTCGATTCGGTAGGGAACCTGAACTACGACAAAAAGTAAGTTGGGAATTAAAACGATCAAGGCATTTAGCTCCCCTGTGGAATGCCCGTCAGTTTGCACGGGATATGGAAGCAGCCTATCAGCAAATGTGGGAGCAGTATGTTACTGCCCATGAGGATTAGAAATTAGTCAGTATCCAAGTGGAGGCTACTAGAAATAGGATGAAGCTAAATTCAGAGGGTAAGTCAGTAACATGGTCCTTCGAGAGTTAATTCTTAAAAAGCCCGATACCATCCAGAATGTACTACCAATTATGTTGATTAGCTTATTCTGGATAGGGCTTTTGGTGGGTACAGGAGCTATTTACTCCGGTTATTATCTCAAGGATTGTCATGCACTGATCAGCTTCCATGAATCCTTAGAAGAACGCGGTTTTTGGCAGACATTTTCATGGTTAAATTCATACGACATTAATGTTAGATTTCGTCCCTTTTACTCATTATACATTATCACTCTCACTCATCTTATTAAATTGAATTGGCAGGTGTGGCACTGTGTAATCGGTGGTTTTGCTATTGTCAGTTGTATTTTACTCTTCAAAGCCTTAAGGAATTTCGGATTTAGTACACTAGCATCGACTGTCTTTTTGGGAATGACCTTTCTAGATGTTCAAGTTGCTAGTTGGGTGCATATATCCGTAGCTGAAACTCCTGCTTTTTTGCTCATGGCAGGCTCTATATATTGTCTCTCAAAGCTTAAAGAAACTCACCATTTACGTTGGGAAATTGCCTTTTTGATTTTAGCTATTTGTAGTTCATTATCAAAAGAAAGTTTCCTGTTTCTCCTACCAAGTCTAATTTATATTAGAGCATGGCTTGTTAATTTTGAAATCAGAAAATACATGACGACTCTCCTTGTTTTATTGCCATTTATGTTTATTTCATTTTTGTTTATTCGTAGAATTTCAATCAATCATTTCGATCTAAAAATAACAGCCATCCAAATTTTCAAATCTACCCTTTCAATCGCCTGGAATGGTTCTTTTATTTCATTATTGATTCTCATTATTTTACTTAATTTGTTTAAGCTATGGAATCACAGAATCTTTACAGTTGCTTGGGTGCCGTTAATATTGTTCCTGTTAATCATTACTCCTCAAATCTTCCTCTATGCACGTACTGGCTTCACGGAACGCTATTTTTTGCCTGGAATCTTAGGGTTTTCCATTTTATTTGCTATTTTAATAGATTATTTGATCTCTTATCCTAGGTATGTGAAGCAAGTCGCAATTGTATTAATAGTCTCAACCTTAGTTTGCAAATTCTTCCTAACCTTGAATACTGTTGAAACCTTGACAGTAGGGGGGCAGGAGACTGATAGTTTAATTCATCATATTCAGTCTACTATAGATGAAAAAGGTTTAGATAAAAAAGAAATCAATGTCCTGCTGATTACAAATCCAAGAGTTTATTATGAAGTCGGTATATCCCTGCGAAGATTCATAAAAGGTGCTAATATTTACTACTTCAATGTTGGTTCTTACCCACTAGCGGACATTCAGACGGACATCCTGATTAATGAGGAAAGTGCTGCCAAGAAACTACCTACTTTTTTTAGCCCAGAATTGGGATTTATAAAATGGAATGGTCAGCGCGATTTTGCTGCGATCGTGATTATGCCGAAACTAGAACCAATAGTGCGTGATTTTCTCAATTCAATTCCCATGTCAATGAGCGAAGCATATTATCCCTATTTACCCAATGATATATTTATCTGGAAAAATTATAAATATAATTTATTTACGCTGCCTCGCCAACAGCCTTTTATAGCCGATATGAATCATAATGCGTACTCTCCCATCATTGTCAAATGGAAAAGCTAGCTAAAAACAGAGCCTGGTAGTTATCGCTATTTCTCAACGAGAATATACCTTCTGGTCGCTCTTGGCTCAATGCTTTATAGCTCCAGAGATTAGAGGATACAGCCGTTTCCTCTCTAATGAAGTATTGTCAAGTCTTGTAAACAAGGGGCTTAAGCCCCTTGTCTGTACCCCATCAACGATGGAAGTGCCGTAAAGGGGGGAAAAGGCTAATCCACCAAGCCCGATCGCAGGGCACGAACTGCTGCTTGGGTGCGATCGCTGGCACATAGCTTATTCAGAATACTGCGCACATGGGTCTTGACCGTCCCCACGGTGATATACAGTTTTTCGGAAATTTCCGCATTGCTACAGCCCGCCACAATTAATTCCAGAACCTCTAATTCCCGTTCCGTTAACGGATCAGTCGTCAGGAGGTCATCATCCTCGCCCAGGGTTGGCCCCGTGACTAGGCGGCGGGGGGGCGAGGGCAAGGGCGGACTGGCCGCCGATCCCTGGGTTTGCTTCAGTACAATGCGGGCGATCGTTGGATCAATCCAGGCATTCCCCTCATGGGTCGCCTGCAAGGCCTCAACCAGCTTATCCATGCTGACATCCTTCATGCAGTAGGAATCGGCCCCCGCCGCAAACGCCGCCAGCACCGATGATTCATTGTCATGCATCGTGAGGATCAGGACCCGACTCTGGGGCACCGCCTGCTTAATCTCGCGGGTCAGTTCAATGCCATCGCGATCGGGCAAGCCAATATCCACTACCGCCACATCGGGTTGCTGCGCCTGCACCACCGTAAGGCCTGCCGCCGCCGTCCCCGCCTCCCCGACCACGGCAATCCCCAATCGCTGTTGCAGCCCCGTCTTTAACCCCATGCGAGTTAAGTCGTGGTCCTCAATGAGCACAACCCGAATTGTTTCCATGCTTGATCACTCCCCCGTGATTATTCTCCCGTAATCGCCAAGGCATCCACCCAAATGTAGGGACAAACCCCATTCGGTTTTACCTCTGCTTGGGGTGCCACATAGATAATCGACTGGAGGAGTTGCCGGAAATCCCCCGCCACCGTCGCCGACTCAATACTCGTCCGTTGACCATTCCGAAGCAGCCACCCATCAAAGGGCAAGGAAAACGATCCTTCTAGGGCACTCACCCCCGCATGGAGGGCATGTAAATCATCAACCAACACGACATTATCTGCCGTCGCTACATCATAGGTTGTGTCCGCAGGAACCTGGGAAAACACATGGAAAAAGTTGGGACTCACGGTTACTTTTGCGCCCATGTTGGCATTGCCCGTTGGTTGGGCATTCAGCCGTTTCGCCGTCCCGGCACTGTGCAAAAAACTAGTCAGAACGCCATTCTGAATCAGGGGCACACATCGGGTCGGAGTCCCTTCCCCATCAAAATGGCTGATCGTAATGTTAGCGGGATGGAGAGCATCATCATTCACTGACAACAGGGGGGAGGCGATCGTCTGTCCCAGGGATTCCGGCGTCGATAGGCTTTGCTTATCAAGAATACTTTGGGCATTAAACAGATTAGAAAACGCCCCCAACAAGCTCAAAAACGCCTCCGGCGAAAACACCACCCGATATTTCCCCGACGCGATTTTTTCATAGTCAAGGTGACTGATGGTTTTGTCGATCACCTCCTGCAAACAGTCCGCGATCGGCAGGGTATCCAAACTGCGGCCAATGCGGAACCCACCAGCACTACGGGGCTTTTTCCCCGCAACCTCTGTCTTGCTGTAAAGATAGACCGACGTATAAGCATTGCTCTCCTGCCGCTGGGCACCCTCACTGTTGAAGTAGAAGCGATCGATCGCCTGTTGGGATAGGCCATTATAGGGAACACTGACGATCGCCGGATGGGCCTCAAGGAGTTGTTTCTCGGCAGCCAGGAGGGTGGTCACCAGGCGTTCAATGGGAGCCGGAGGAACCCTGGGATCGGGCCACGGGGGAAGGGGTTTAGTGGCTTCAGGGCTGAAATCGGGAATATATTCCTTCGCCCCAAACGCGCTCGCTTCCTGGGCGGTTTTGAGGGCCAGTTCCAGCCCGATCGCGTCCACATCTGTCGTACTGGTAATGCCCACCGTCCCCGCCTGGTTCCAAACCCGCACCGTCACGGAAGAGCGGCTGGACGCTTCGACCTGTTTCGGTTCCCCCTGATCCACCTGGACACTGCTTTCGTCAACGGTGGCCCCATAGACATCAAATTTCGTAATTCCTAGCTGCGCCGCGATGTGCTGCGCTTGGCTGGCAAGTTCTTCAACGTTTAACATATCGCTTACTGAGTGACTGCGAATGCCAGCGCTTCTGGCCTGTGTCTACGAGTATATCCCCTGCCCTCCCCTCACCGCCTATTCCCGAATGCTTATACTAAAACAGTGAGAACACCCGCCCTGGGTGATGACACTCCAATTTCTAAATCCTGCAAGAGGACAGAGAACAGGGAACAGAGGACAAAAGAACAGACCCTAACGCCTTTCTCCCCTGTTCCCTCTCCCCTGTTCCCTCTCCCCTACCGGCCCACCATGCGTCCCCTTGCTCCTAGCCTCCAGCAGAAATTAATCAACCTCAAAACCCTGTTCGCCGATATGGAACGGGCACTCATTGCCTACTCCGGCGGCATTGACAGCACCCTAGTGGCCAAAATTGCGGTGGATGTGTTGGGCGATCGGGCCTTAGCGGTGACCGCCGTTTCCCCCTCCCTGTTGCCAGAGGATTTGGAAGATGCACGGGTACAGGCGGCCACGATCGGCATTCGCCACGAGGAAGTCACCACCCACGAACTCGATAACCCCAACTATGCCGCGAATCCAGTTAACCGCTGTTATTTTTGCAAAAGTGAATTGCACGATACCCTCAAACCCCTAGCCCTAGCGCAGGGCTATCCCTACGTGGTGGATGGCATCAATGCCGATGATTTGCAAGACTACCGCCCCGGCATCCAGGCCGCCCGTGAACGCGGTGCCCGATCACCCCTGGCAGAAGTGGGGATCAGCAAGGCCGAAGTGCGGCAACTGTCCGAGTGGTTGGGATTACCCTGGTGGGACAAACCGGCCCAACCCTGCCTGAGTTCCCGTTTTCCCTACGGTGAAACGATCACGATCGCCAAGCTGCAACGGGTTGGACGAGCAGAATATTATCTGCGGCAATTAGGTTACCGAACGGTGCGGGTACGATCGCAGGCAGATACGGCCAGGATTGAGTTACCGCCAGAGCAATTGCAAGATTTTGTGCGCACAACCGATCTCCCTGCCTTAGTCGCCACCTTCCAAGCTCTGGGTTTTATTTATGTAACCCTGGATCTAGAGGGATTCCGCAGTGGCAAACTAAACCAGGAAATCCTCTAATCCGTTTGATTCGTAATCACCCTGGCGGTGTTTGCCTGTAACCATCCCACTCTCCCGGCAATAGCCCGATTGCCTATTGTCCTAGTAGTGAATTTGGTATGATTACCCTACAAATGGGACAGGGCGATCGCCAAGCGGTCTAAAAACCGTTGGTTTTCCGCTGGCGTGCCGATCGTTACCCGCAGGCCCCCACTGATCTGCCGCACCAGAGTTCCCTGCCGCTTGAGTAATTCTGTCAGTCGCGCCAAGGCCAGATCTGCGGCAGCTTCAGACGCCAACGCTTCGGGTCGTAATCGCAAGTAGATAAAATTGGCGGTACTGGGCCACACTTGTAATTCGGGATGACGGGCTAGGGCTTCTAGGATCTGCGATCGCGCCGTCAGCATAGACGGAATTACGTCCAATAATTGATCACGGTGTTGTAACGCTACCAAAGCCGCCGCCTGGGAAGCAGCAGGTAAATTGTAGGGTAAACGCACTTTTTCCAAAATCGCCGTTAACGGTGCCGTCGCGATCGCATAGCCCACCCGATGACTGGCTAACCGAAACGCCTTGGAAAACGTGCGCAGAATGACCCAATTGGAATGCTGGGCTAGTTCGGCAACAAGCGTCTGCTGACTAAACTCAAAATATGCCTCATCAATCACCACCAGAATGTCCTCTGGTAGCTGCCGTAACCAGGTGATTTCGGCCTCGGTTAACAGGTTAGCCGTAGGTGAATTGGGATGAACCACAAACACCACCCGAATCGGCGGATTTTGAGTTTGTACAAGGGCCGCTTGGGCTGCGGCTAAATCCATCGCAAAGGTTGTGTCCGATCGCCCGATGGTCACCACGGGAATCCCCAAGGTCTGGGCCAAAATCCCATACATGACAAACGTCGGGTCCGCCACCAAGATCGAGCCTTGACCGCCCAGGCAGGTGGCAATCAGGAGCGATCGGATTAACTCATCCGACCCATTCCCCACCGAAATTTGAGCCGCCGTTACCGCAGTCCCCGCTCCCTCGTTCACATAATCCGCGATCGCCTGCTTCAGCGCCCCATGCCCGCCATCGGGATAGCGATTCGTGGCTAGTTCTTCTTGATAGGCCCAGGCCAGCTTTTGCTTTAGGTCCGAGGGCAAATCAAAGGGGGATTCATTCGCGTTCAGCCAGTCCAGCGTTTCTACCGGGGGAAAATCCGGTAACGTTTCAGGCGCGATCGCACTGTCTGGGTGGGGCGCATAGGCCACCAGTTGGGCTAATTCCGGTCGGATAAATTTGAGCATTATCTAACTCTATACCTCGCCCAAAATCTTGGGCACTTTGAAGAAATCCTCCTCGCGATCGGGGGCACTCTGGAGCATTAACTCCCGCTCCTGTTCCGGCTGGACCGTATCCGCACGGGTGACATTCGTCGCTTCGATCGCCCACGCCGTCGGCGGCACATTACTGGTATCCAACTCACTCAACTGTTCAAAATAATCAAGGATATCGTTCAGTTGCGTTGTAAATTGGGTTTCCTCCGCCTCAGTTAGCTGAAGACGGGCCAACAGGGCGACTTTTTGGACTTGCTCGCGATCGATCATGCTAGGGATAAAGGGTAAGGAACAACTGAGCGAAAATCATCGGGGACAATTTTATCCGGTTATTGGCAGCAGCATTCATTATCTCAATAAACCTACCCGCGATCGCGTTTGAGCCACGCCCTGAGATCGGCGATCGTTTCAAAATCCCACACGGCTTCTCCCAAATTCTCCAGTTGCTCCAAGGGAAGCTGATTGATCTGCTGGGTCACCGCCGCCGATAACTTACCAAAGCGTCGAGTCAACATGCGGATCAGCAGCAATCGTCCTTCCTCCTGGCGACCTTCCTGGCGACCTTCTTGGCGACCTTCCTCCTTGGCCTCTTGGTAAACCCGTGTTTCTTGTAAGGTGATCCCTAGCATGGCTTCTACCTCGGTGCGACCCAGTTGGCTGAACTTATACACCATGATCGTGGTGATCAATTCCATGATGCCACGGCGATCGGCGAGGCGGGCGGGCAGTTCTTGTTCAACCCGCTCCAGGAGCGATCGCGCAGCGGCTGGAGCCTGGGCTTCCTCGACAATGGTGAGCACCATCAAGGCCAAACCCAGGGGCAACTCTTCCGGGGAACCCAGTTCATCAAGATAAATACGATGGACGTGGTGGCTATCGAGCAGGACTTGGTAAGGGGCCAGGTCAGTTTGTTCGATGCTGCGGGAAGGATAGATAACAATGGCAAACCAGTCAGAAAATTGATCGTAGTTTTGGTATAAGAAAAAGAAGGATTCGCTAAACAGGCGTTCGTAAAGCCGTTCATCCTTCTGGAATTGGGCCTCACAGAAGCCGATAATCCTAGGACGTTTTCCTGGCGGTGGGAGAAAAATGCCATCGATCTCGAATTTGGGTTCTTTGACCGCAACGGCAGCAAAAAAGTGATAGTCTGCCGCGTGGGCGGGGGGATCGGGCAGCAGGTCCACCAGGAGGGCAGGACATTGCTGGAAGATTTGGTAGAAGAGGGAGTCACGGCGCATGGAAACTGGCGGCCACAATCGCTACGGAACCCGTTCTTTGGATACCCGTTGTTAGTCTAGAAATACACGTCAATCTTCGATCGCCCGGTGGTTTTCAGCCAGTTTTGGGCTTCGATGTAATTGTTAGGGGCAAGGCGGATCGCCCGTGTCCAGTAATCGGCAGCTTGGTCAAAGCTAGCCTCGGCTTCCTCCTCCTTACCGGCTTCCTGAAGCTTTTCCCCCTGGTAGTGATAAATCACGGCAATATTATTGAGCGCTTGGGGCAGGCGCGGATTTAGTTCTAAGGCTTGATGATAGGCTTCCAGGGCCTTGTCGTGTTCGCCGTTGCTGGTGTGGATGAGGCCAATGTTATAGAGGACATAGGCACGATCGACGGGGTCCTGCTCTAGTTTCAGGGCCTCCTGGTAGTTGTCCATTGCCTCGGCATATTCGCCATCGGCCTGGGCTGACATCCCATCCCGGTAGTAGGCAAAGGCTTCCTTGGCTTCACGCTTCGTCGGCAATACCTTCAAAATCAGGTCAGCCATGACGGTAAAGGTCTTGTCAACAAAGTTGTCGTTGCGTTGCGATCGCGGCATAGGTGACCCCTCAGGGTATCCAAATTCAGTAAACTTTTGCGGCAAAGGTAGTCGGCTGGTGGGCCTAGCTATCCAGTGTACCGCTACTCTGGGTCATGCCGATCACCATCAAGCCGATCGCGGCAGAGGAAACCCAGCGATCAAGGGGATTGTACTGAGTCGCAATATTTCTGGGCATACTGGTAATAATCAGCATTATGGGCAATGGAGTCATGAAACCACGCCAGTCCCGCACCCAATTCTTTGCCCAATCGGTACAACGCCTTTATCACGGCGAACTCCAAACGGTACTGAATCAGCTAGAAACCCAACGACGGGCGGTGCAAAAACGGGGTTTGATGGCGGCGGGTTGGATAGGCGGTTCGGTCCTAGTTCTCTTCCTCTTCGCGAGCTTGATTCGCTTGGGTGGGATGGTCCTATTTGTTTTTTTGGCGATCGCGGGGGCAACTCTCTGGTACGCATTTTTGGCCGGACCAATGGGGCAGTATCGCAATGACTTTAAGCAGCAGGTTATCCAGCGACTTGTCAAACTCTATGACAAAAGCCTGTCCTACAACCCAACGGGGGGCATCAGCCAATCAGAATTTCGCGGGAGTCAAATTTACCAGCAAAGGATCGATCGCTATCACCAGGAAGATCTCATCTATGGCTTGTTAGACAAGACTGCCGTCCGTTTTTCCGAGGTTCATGCGGAGTACAAAACCACCACCACCGACTCCAAGGGTAGACCGCAAACCCACTGGCATACAATTTTTAAGGGGGTGTTTTTTATCGCTGATTTCAATAAACACTTTCAAGGCCGGACGATCGTGCTTCCCGATCACCTTGAAAGTGCTTGGGGAGGTATGGGTTCCTGGCTACAATCGCTTATGCCGAAGCGCAACATTGGGGCAATGCCAGGGGAGTTGGTTAAGCTAGAAGACCCTACCTTTGAACGCCTATTTGCTATTTACTCTACGGATCAAATTGAAGCACGCTATATTCTGTCAACAAGTCTTATGCAGCGATTAGTCGAGTTCCACGATCGCGTAGGTAAGCCCCTTGCGCTCTCTTTTATTGACTCCAAACTGCATCTTGCCATTCCAAATAATAAAAACTTGTTTGAGCCGCCTTCGATCTGGTTCGGCTCCGCCCTCATGACCCAACAGGAAGTGCAAACCTATTTTGATGATATTAAACTCGCCGCCGCGATCGTTGAGGATCTTAACCTCAACCGCCGCATTTGGACCAAGCAGTAGCCAACCTGATCCCCCCTCCCCAACCGGACCCTATAATATCAGTACAATCACTGCTAAGGCTTCGCTAGCCAGGAGGCAGATTGGGTTTGGGAATAGGGACGGATGAGTTGTCAACGCCCTTAACATCATTTGATGGCAAATATGGGTAAACAGCGATCGACCAAATCCTCTAGTCGCAAACGCTTGCAGAAGACACAGGCTGGCCAGGGCGATCGCGTAGCGCCTCCCCTGGCGAATCGCGTAGTGTCTCCCCCCAACGATCGCTACCATGTGGGCTGTTTTGAGGCCGCGATCGATGCCATGCTCATTGCCGACGATCAGGGCCGCTATGTTGATGCCAATCCGGCGGCCTGTGAACTATTTGGCCTGCCCAAAGAGGCATTGCTCGGTTGTTGTATTGCCGACTTTTCCCAGGCTGAGTTTGACTTTGCAGCGGCATGGCAGGCATTCCTAGCGGTAGGGCAGGGACGGGGAGAGTTTAGCCTCGTGCGCTCGGATGGTGCGTTGCGGGAGGTGGAGTATGCGGCCACGGCGAATGTGGTCCCCCACTACCATTTGTCGATTTTGCGAGATATCACCGATCGCAAGCAACTAGAGCGCCAAGTACAGCAATTCCAGCAGGTTTTGGAGGAACAAGTCCGACAACGCACAGCCGCCCTACAACAGGTCAATCAGGATCTACAAGCCATCAACCAGCAGTTACAGATGGAAATCCAACAGCGGGAGCGCGCGGAGATTGCCCTGGAGTGTGCCGAAGATGGCATGTGGGATTGGCATACCGACACCAATGAGATCTACTACTCCCCTACTTGGAAAGCGATGTTGGGCTATGCCGATGACGAAATTGGCAACACTTTGGACGAATGGAATTGCCGGTTGCATCCCGACGATCGCGCGCACACCTACGCCGCCCTACACGCCCATTTCAACCGACAAACCCCAATTTATCAAAGTGAACATCGTCTCCTAGCCAAGGATGGTACCTGGAAATGGTTTCTCGATCGCGGCAAAGTCGTCGCCTGGCAGCCGGATGGTACCCCGCTACGGGTAATTGGCACCCATGTTGACATTACGGAACGGAAGCAACTGGAGCAGGCATTAGAAGCCTCACGGGCAGAACTGGCCTCTATTTTGAATAATTCCTTAGCCAGTATTGTCAAATTTGATTTATTTGCCGATGGCACAGTCATCTATGAATATTATTCACCCCATAGTGAAGTGATTTATGGGTATTCACCAGCAGAATTAATTGCTCAACCCAATCTCTGGCGATCGCGGGTATTACCCGAAGACTGGGAAGGCGTTATTATTCCTGCGACTCAATCCATTTTCCAGGGCCAAACCCAGGTGAATTTGGAATACCGATTTCGCCATCGAGACGGTTCAATTCGCTGGATGCAGGAAGCAGCGACCGCCCAATGGCAGGAGGATAAGAAGGCTTGGACTGTGACCGCTGTTGTACTTGACATCACCGCACGTAAGCAGTTAGAACACTCTCTCCAAGCTTCTGAAGCCCGTTTCCGTGCCATTTTTGAACAAGCTAAATTAGGCATTGGCTTAGTCACTCTGGAGGGTCAGTTCTTTCAAGTCAACCCTGGACTTTGCCACTTACTCGGTTATACCGAAGCTGAACTGCGAACCCTCACTTACCAGCAGATTACCCACCCAGATGATTTAGCCCTTAACCTGGCCTATACCCAGAAGCTGTTGGCGGGTGAGTTAACCAGTTATTCCTTAGAAAAACGCTACATCTGCAAAGATGGCCAGATCAAATGGGTCAACCTCATAGCCTCTAGCATCCTGGATGGGCAGGGAAATTTACAATATTTCCTGGGGATTGTGATGGATATTAGCGATCGCAAGCAAGCGGATGATGCCCTCCGGGAGAGTGAAGAACGCCTGCGATTAGCCCTAGAGTCGACTCGCATGGGTTACTGGGATTGGAACCTTGAGACCAATGAGGTGATATGGTCAGCTAGCCTAGAAACCCTCATGGGCCTAGCCCCAGGCACCTTTGATCGCCGGCTGGAAACCGTCGTTGCGATGATGCATCCGGACGATCGCCCGCGGGTGTTCGCTGCCATCCACCGTAGTATCGAACAGGACGAACCTTACGAGATTGAATTTCGGTTTATTAAACCGGATGGGACCGTGCGTTGGGCGGCAGGGCGCGGCAATGTGGTGCGGGATGCCGCGGGTCGAGCTGTGCGCATGATGGGGGTCGATATGGATATCACCGAGCGCAAGGAGGCCGAGGTGCGGCTCCGGAAACAGGAAGCGGAATTCCGTGCCCTGGCTGAAAATACCCCCGATTTTGTCGTGCGCTGCGATCGTCAGTTTCGGTATTTATACGTTAACCCCGTTGTGGAGCGTATTAATAACTTACCGGCCAGTGCCATCCTGGGTAAGACTGCCCAAGATTTGGGTTGGCCGGAGCATTTGGTCCACGGCTGGCATATCGAACTTGACCAGGTGTTTCACCGAGGCCAACCACACTCCCTGGAAGCCATCTTGCCCCTGCCCGCGGGGGACCTTACCCTGGATGCCCGGATTGTGCCGGAATTTAACACCGAGGGGGAAGTCACTTCGGTATTGGTAGTTGCCCGTGACATCACCGCCTTGAAACAGGCCCAACAGACCTTGCTGCAACAGGCAGAACACGAGCGCATCCTTAGAAGGATTACCCAAGATATTCGTGAGTTTTTGGATGTTGAGCAAGTCTTGAACACAGCCGTCCACGATATTCATCAACTCTTACAGGTCGATCGTGCTTTAATCTACCGTTTCCGCCCCGATTGGAGTGGTGACATGATTGCTGAATCGGTGGGGGAACCTTGGCGGTCAGTCTTAGGTAGCCACATCGATGATCCCTGTTTTAGGGAGAATTTAGTAGAATCCTATCGTCAAGGTAAAATTAGTTGCATTCATGATATTGAGCAGGCTGAACTCCCTGCCTGTCATGTAGAATTACTCGCCAACTTTAATGTCCGAGCTAACCTTGTTTTGCCGATCGTGGCCCAAGATACACTTTGGGGATTACTGTGTGTCCATTATTGTGACCAACCTCATAACTGGCAGGATTGGGAAGTCGAAATTGTGCAACAAATTACGGAGCAATTGGCGATCGCGATCCAACAATCGGAGTTACATCAAAAAATCCAACAATGGGCTAATACGCTGGAACAACAGGTACAAGAACGCACCGCCGAAATTCAGCGTGCACTTGATTTGGATGCGATGCTACAACGGATTACCGATCGCGTTCGTGACAGCCTGGATGAGGACCAAATCCTCGAAACCGTTGTGCAAGAATTGGGACAGGTCTTAGATCTGGAATGCTGTGATACGGGCATTTATAGCGCCGATCACACCACATCCACCATTACCCATGAATTTACCCAGTCACAGCAGTTGGCTAAGGGGACAACCTTTGCGATCGCAAATGCTCACCATTACGACATTTATGCTACCCTCTTCCAAGGAAAAGCCATCCTATTTTGCGATCTGATTCCCTGTCCTTTCCGAGCAAAGTATCAACACCTCACAACCTTAGCTTGTCCGATCCTGGATGATCAGCAGGTATTGGGAGATCTCTGGCTATACCGACAGGCATCATTTACCCCCGCAGAAGTGCAGCTAGTTCAACAAGTTGCGAATCAATGCGCGATCGCCCTGCGCCAGTCTCGCCTTTATCAAGCTGCCCAAACCCAGGTTGTTGAACTTGAACGCCTCAATCAGCTTAAGGATGACTTCTTGAGTACCGTTTCCCACGAACTGCGGACACCGATGTCCAATATCAAAATGGCAACTCAAATGTTAGAAATCATCCTGAAAAAGTTGGGGATTCTCATGGATGAATCTACCCCGATTAATCGCTATTTTAATATCCTACAAGAGGAAGGACAGCGGGAGATCAACTTAATCAATGATCTCCTTGACTTAACTCGCGTCGATTCAGGGGCAGTAACCCTTAACCTCACAACCATAGAACTGCCCGTATATCTGCCTCACCTTGCGGAGTCCTTTGTGGAGCGAACTCACCAGCAACACCAAGCGCTCGTCTTCCAACTGCCAGCCGATCTTCCCCCACTAACGACAGATATCACCTATCTGGAGCGCATTCTCACGGAACTACTGAACAATGCTTGTAAATACACGCCTTCCCAGGAAACCATTACGGTATCAGCCCAGGCTCAATCAGAAAATTTAGTGATTCGGGTGATTAATTCTGGGGTTGAAATTTCTGAAGTCGAGTGCGATCGCGTGTTCGATCGCTTTTATCGCATTCCTAATAATGATCCCTGGAAGCATGGCGGCACGGGCCTAGGATTAGCATTAGTAAAAAAACTGGTCGAACGCCTAGAGGGTACGATCCACATTGAAAGCGGCAATGGCCGAACTGCCTTTGTCTTAACCTTTCCGTTGCTGACTGAATCCATAAAAATTTTATAAAAATATTATAAATTTCTTAGGGATAGAATTTTGTGATAAAGGCCCCACCCTACCATCAGATCTGAGAGAATTTTTTAAAAAAGGGGATTGCAGTTAAAACCGTGACACGAACCTTAACCTTTGGCTAATCTCAGCCTTTTCTCGCGTTTGTAGTGGTGACTTTAGTCGCCCCAACGACCTGTTTCTGGACTTTTCAAACACCTTCTTAGAAGATGTTTTAGAAGGCAAACCGCACGATCGCATCACAATCGCATCACAACGGATTGCGCCCGTGGGCAGTCTACCCTACTCTTGCCACCAGAAGCCGGACATAAAAATTATTATTAATTTTTTTAAGAAACTGATCGAAACTGGCTTGACACGATGATCGACAGGCACGCTTCGGTTAAGCATGAGTTGCCAGCTTCTCCATAATCGAACCTTACAGGATAAGGCACTTGATTTCAGTTGACAAGATCCTGTAGATTAGTATTAAGCAACATTAAAACTCGTTGTCAGGTGTCTGATTACCCAATGAGTCATCGGCAACCTGGTTGCTGCCTAGCGTCCTTACGGGACAATGCTGAAATTCGTTATTCACTGTGGGAGTGAAACGATCTATGGTGTCAATTCGTGAAATGAAGTGGGCGGGAGTTGCACTGTCGCTACTCGTACCAGCCGTGCTGGCCGCACCCGCATCCGCCATTCCCGCCGCCGTGCGTGGGATCGTGACGGAAATTGATGAAGAAAGCAATATGGTGACCCTGGAGCAACCCTGGGGCGAACCGATTACGATCGACGTATCCTACTGGCGGCGCAACCGTCCGGGTCCCTTTGACCCCCTCATGGTGGGTACGGATACCGCGATCGTCCTGATGAAGGATATGGATACGCCTGTTGCACAGAAAGTTTGCACCTGCGTCGCGCCGATTCCAGCCTTTGTTGCTGTCGAACCGATCGCGATGCCCGTGTTGCCAGAGCGGGAACCGTTCACTGAACCACCGCTGTCGCCTAGACCGTATACGCCTGCGCCAGCACCCGCGCCAGTCCCAGCCCTTTGGTAGTCTGTTTATTCAGAGTAGGGGTGGGGCCTAGCTGCCACCTCTATCGCAGGATATAAATCCTGGTTCGGCTCTCCTCACACTTCTCGCGTGCTTTCCTCGTTATTCCGCCCATTCCGCGATCTAGCCAATTCCCTAACAAGCCGACGTGGCCAATGGACTCCAGGCGAGGTAGGGTAAAGCTGTGGCTGTCATCCGAATCTGCTCCGCATGGCTCACCAACTGACCGCAGGCATCCCACGTTCCCGTGAGAAACATCTGGCGGGCACCTTCATTCAGGTTGATCGCCACGGTCAGATCGCCGCAGGTGGCTTGCATGGTTTCCAGGTTCACCGTAACTAATTGTTCGGGATGAGCCGCAATCTGGGCTTGCAGTTGGGCCACGTTTTCGGCCTCTGATGTCACACAGGGAATGCCCATCGCGACACAGTTCCCAAAGAAAATCTCGGCAAAGCTTTCCCCGATCACCGCCCGAATCCCCCACTTAGCCAAGGCTTGGGGCGCGTGTTCACGGGAGGAGCCACAGCCAAAGTTACGATTCACCACCAGAATTTCGGCCCCCTGGTATTGGGGTTGATCAAAGGGATGGTCGCCCTTGCGGGCCGCGCGATCGTCGGCAAAGACATTGGCCCCCAGCCCGTCAAAGGTAACACAGCGCAGGAAACGGGCGGGAATGATGCGATCGGTGTCAATATCGTTGCCCACTAGGGGAATGGCGCGTCCAGAAAGTTGCTGAACCTGACTCATAGGCTTGGTGAGTGAGCGTTGGGGAAATCACGTTTGCTTTAACAGCATAGCGTACCTGTTTGAACCGAAATCTTGGGATTGGGCGGGTTGGTTGTGGGATAGCCCTGGATATGGGTTGATTGTGGGATAGCCGTCTCGGCTGTCCCTAGGGCTAGGGCAGGTAGGCGCTCAGTTGTCTCTGGAGTAGGTAGGCGATCGGCTGTCTCTGGGGCAGGCTCTCGTTGGGGCAGGCAGGATGCCTACTCCACAATTGTTTTTCGATGTACTGAGCTTATCTCTTAGAGGGTGTTTGAAAAGTCCAGAAACAGGCCGTTTGGGCGGCTAAAGTCGCCACTACAAACGCAAAACAACCCTGAGGACAGCTAAACGCTGAAGTTCGTAGTCGCGGTTTTAACCGCGATCCCCCTTTTAAAACATCCTCTTAGCAGCAGGGATCTGGGTGCAACCCGCCCCCCCTACTGTATCCAGACGGTTTTGGTGTTGACGAATTCTAGAATGCCCTCGCGGCTGAGTTCGCGGCCATAGCCCGATCGCTTGATGCCGCCAAAGGGTAAACGCGGGTCTGATTTCACCATGCCATTGATAAACACCGATCCGGCCTCCAATTCGCGCAGGAACCGTTCGGCTTCGGCAGGTACCTGGGTCCAGGCGCTGGCACCGAGGCCATAGGGGGAACAATTGGCCAGCCCGATCGCGGCATCCAGATCCGGTACCCGGAACAGCAGCGCCACGGGGCCAAAAAACTCCTCATCATAGGCGGGACAGCCTACGGGTAAATTCGTGAGAATGGTGGGCGGATAGAAATGGCCTTTCGCCAGGGGAGAATCGGGATCGGATTGGGCATAGGGTTGGCCGCCGCAGAGGGCCGTTGCCCCCTGTTGCAGGCAGGCTTGTACCAGGCGATCGAGGTCGGCCACAATTCCCCCCGTCGCCAGGGGACCCAGGTCCGTTTCCGGCAGCATCGGATCACCTACCTTCAGGGCACGGTATTTCTCCAGTAGCCGCTGTTCAAATTCGTCGGCGATCGCCTCGGCCACAATAAACCGCTTCGCTGCAATACAGGACTGGCCGGTGTTAATCATTCGAGCCGTCACCGCCGTCGCCACTGCCGCCTCCAGATCGGCGCTGGGCATGACAATGAAGGGATCACTGCCGCCCAATTCCAACACGGTTTTCTTCAAATTTTGACCCGCCGCCTGGGCTAAACTTGCCCCTGCCGGTTCACTCCCCGTCAAGGTTGCCGCCTTAATCCGGTCATCGGCCATGAGGGGAGCCACCCGCTTGGCTTCGATCAGGAGGGTTTGGAAGGCCCCCGCTGGGAAACCTGCTTCCGCCAGGATATCGGCGATCGCGAGGGCGCACTGGGGCACATTCGAGGCGTGCTTGAGTAACCCCACATTCCCCGCCATCAGGGCCGGAGCCGCAAAGCGGAACACCTGCCAAAAGGGAAAATTCCAGGGCATCACCGCCAGAATCACCCCCAACGGTTGGTAGCACACAAAGCTGCGGCTGGCATCGGTTGCGATCGGCACATCCGCCAACATCACCGCCGCCTGATCCGCATAGAAACGGCAAACCAGGGCACACTTGTCTACTTCTGCGATCGCCGCCTTAAGGGGCTTCCCCATTTCCAGCGTCATCAACTTCGCGTAGGCATCCCGATCGCGCTCTAGGATCGCCGCTGCTGCCCGCAGCCAGGTGGCCCGTTGTGCAAAGGTCGTCTGGCGATAGGATAGAAACGTTGTTGCTGCTGCCGCTAGTTTCGCTTCTAACTCGGTGTCACTCAAGGGGGCAAAGGTTTTGAGGACTTCCCCAGTGGCTGGGTTAAGGGTTGCGATCGCCATAGGTTTTTCCTGCACGGAAGAATGGAGGGCGATCGGCCTGAAGGTCTTGGGGCGAATCGCCTTTCCCCGTTATAGCGCCACTCAGGGGAACTGCTGACAAAAACTTAGCCATTGTTCACCAAAGCAGAGGGCCAACAGGTAAGAATAGAACAGGAATGGATTAAATCAACCCCTAGGGACACCCGTCCTGAACTGCCCTAGTCGTCCGTCAAGCTGAAGGGGGTAGGTTGGGTCAAACGCAGGGCGACCCAACACAACGTGAACAGGTTGAGTCTTGCCAACTCGACACCAACCGACCAGCCCCCAGTGCTGGGATGACAGACGACTAGCACACCGGATAACCCATCAGTTACAGACATCAGTTACAGAGGAGGACAACGATCGGTATGGTGAGGAGTTTTTGGCCGTCTAGCCCCGTTCGCCCTTGGCACCGCCTGCTCGGCTCAACCTTCTTGACAGTGATGTTGGCATCACCCGCCCTGGCACAAGTACCCGAAGCCCCATCTGCTGAAGCTTCTCCCTTGCCGACGACTGAGTTGGAGGCCCTCTTGCCAACGGTACCGCCCGATATCAATCCCGCTGCTGCCCCCACTGCCCCCACCCCAACCACAACGGCCTTTAATCCAAGCGTGATGCTGTTGGATCAACCGGCCTTACCGCAACTGGGTGACTCGAAGGACTTTCTGCCGGATGAGGCCCGCACCCGTTTGGTCTTGCGGCTGGGCGATCGCCGGGTCTATGTCTACCGGGGCGATGAAGCCGTGGTCAGCTATCCCGTCGCGATCGGGCGTTCCGGTTGGGAAACCCCCAAGGGCAGCTATGAAGTAATTCAGATGACCAAAGATCCCGCATGGCGGCATCCCTGGGAAGGCTACGTGATTCCCC
>NZ_JBRCAD010000234.1:0-7602 GCF_053493415.1 Trichothermofontia sp.
GGGATCGGGCTGGGGAGTGCGGGATCGACGGGGGGAGGGGCGAGGGTGCCATTGGCGAGGATGGGCAGCTTTTGTCCCTGACACCACCGTTTGGCTAAGGGCGACGGCAGGACGATCGCGGGTAGGTGCCGTAGGGCCAGCTTCGTCGGTAGGGGTTGGAAGGTATGGGTAGCGACTTGACTCGCGAGATCGGTCAAGGTCAGGCTGGTGGGCAGCGTGAACCCACAACTTTCGGTTCGTTCTAGGGCTGCTAGGGTTCCCCCCACCCCTAAGATCGCCCCTAAATCACGGGCGATCGCCCGAATATAGGTTCCTGCGCCACAGGTCACCACAACTTCCAACTCTCGCAGGTCCGTTAGCGGCCAATCCGGGTAGTGCGCGAGGCGGGATTGGGTGGCGAGTGAGGGCGATCGCCAGTCGCGGATCTCGATGCGCTCAATCGTTACCTGTCGCGCTGGCACCGCAAAGGTTTCTCCCGCACGGGCACGATCGTAGAGGCGCTGGCCTGCCACCTGGATGGCACTGTAGCGCGGCGGGATTTGGACGATCGTGCCGTGGAAGGTGGCAAGGACGGCCTCAATTTCGGCTAAGGTCAGGGACTGGGGCGATCGCCGCTCCCTACCGCTAGCCTGATCCCAGGCAGACAGGATCATCCCTTCTAGGTCATCGGTATCCGTTGCCAGCCCTAGGAGCAGGGTTGCCCGGTAGATTTTGTGCGTGGGGAGATAGGGTAACAGGCGGGTGGCTTTGCCGAGGGCGATCGGTAGCACCCCGCTGGCCGCTGGATCAAGGGTGCCCCCATGCCCAACCCGTTTTTGTTGGAGCAGGCGACGCACCTTGGCTACACAATCGTGAGAGGTCCACCCCAAGGGCTTATGCAAATTGAGAAAACCGTCGAAAACCACCCCAGCCTCCTGATTATTGATAGCCGCCATCCAAAAAAAGGTTGAGTCCGAGGTCGAAACGCTCAACAATAGACTTGGCTAATCGTTTATCCCCGTTCGCAACCGTGACCGAACTGACCAACCTGGCGCATAACCAATTTTTGGCCGAGACCCTGCAACCCTTTCGGCAACAGTTTACAGCCCTGGCCACCAAAGCCTACTTTAACTACGGCGGGCAAGGTCCCTTGCCCCGTGTCGCCCTTGATGCCATCATTGCGGCCTACGAAACCATCCAGCGCCTAGGTCCTTTCTCCCGGCAGGCGCTCCTGTGGATGAGCCAAACGGAAGAACAACTGCGACACGCGATCGCTAACGATTTAGGCGTTGCCCCCCAAACCATCACCCTGACGGAAAACGTGACCATCGGCTGCAATATTGTCCTGTGGGGGATTGAGTGGCACACGGGTGATCATATTATCTTGTCCGATTGTGAACATCCCGGCGTGGTTGGCGCGGTGCGAGAACTTCAGCGCCGGTTTGGGGTGGAGGTCTCGATCGGTTCGTTTTTGGATAGTAGCAATCAGGATGATCCGATCGCGGCGATGGTGCGCCTCCTGCGGCCCCAAACGCGGCTGGTGGTGCTCAGCCATGTGCTTTGGAATACAGGGCAGGTCCTTCCCCTGGCGGCAATGATCAAAGCTTGTCGAGCCGCAGACCCCACCGGGCGCTTGCAGTTTTTGGTGGATGCGGCCCAGTCGGTGGGGGTTTTGCCCTTGCATTTGGGGGACCTGGATGTGGACTTCTATGCCTTTACGGGACACAAGTGGTGGTGTGGCCCAGAGGGCGTTGGGGGGTTATACGTGCGGCCCGATGGGTTGGCCCTGCTCAACCCCACCTTTGTTGGTTGGCGGGGGATTGAGATCGACCCGATGGCCCACCCAAGTGGCTGGAAGCCAGATGGCCGCCGCTTTGAGATTGCCACATCGGCCTGTCCGCTCTGGGCTGGGTTACGGGAGGCGATCGCCCTCCACCCCGGTTGGGGAACGCCCCAGGCCCGTTACCACCGTATTCTGGAACTGGCGACCTATTGCTGGCAACGTCTTCAGGAACTCCCTACGGTTTCCTGCCTGCGCACTACCCCGCCGGAATCGGGTCTAGTAGCCTTTCAAGTGGCGAACGCTGGCCATGAACAATTGGTGAAATCCCTGGAGAGTCACGGTATTTTTCTGCGCACCATTCGCAACCCGGACTGTATTCGTGCAAGCCTACACTACTTTACGCTAGAGTCAGAAATCGATCGCTTGATCGAGGTTCTCCAGGAAATCTGTCGGTAGGAGTTGAGGGTATTATCCCCATGCGTGTCAAAAATCGTTGGTTCTGGATAGCCGCGATCGTCAGTATTTTGCTCGATCAACTCAGCAAATTTATTGTGGTTCATAACTTTGCCCTCCATGAAACCCTGCCCCTGTGGCCGGGGGTGTTCCACTTGACCTATGTCACCAATACGGGGGCAGCCTTTAGTTTATTTAAGGATGCGGGACACTGGCTACGCTGGCTCTCTTTGGGGGTAAGTTTGCTGTTAATGGCCTTGGCCACCTTCGGTCCGGCCATGAATCGCTGGGAGCAGGCCGGATATGGTTTAATTTTAGGGGGGGCGGTCGGCAACGGAATCGATCGCTTTTTGGCTGGGGAAGTTGTCGATTTTCTCGACTTTCGTCTGATCCAATTTCCCGTTTTTAACCTGGCTGATGTGTCGATTAATCTTGGTATTTTCTGCCTCATTATGGCGGGGCTATATCACTCCCGGCTGGAGCGTCAGCGCGATCGTGCCGCCGATAGATCGGAGAATCGACGCAATCTTGATAAACCTCCTATGGATTAAGAGAGTGTTTGAAAAGTCAAGATACCGGCAGTTTTTTCAACTAAAGCTGCTACTACCAGCGTAAGCGATCGGCTAGTAGCTCGAACAGTAAGTTCTGCAACGTTCGTAGTGCTGGCTTTAGCCGGCAACGACTCAAGTCGTTACTACCAACGTTGCGAAACTTTATGTTTACTGTACGAGGATGCCCAGGCTGCGGGTGTTCGTAGTCGTGGTTTCAACCGCGATCCTCCTTTTAAAACATCCCCTAAGGGCACACACCCGCTCCGGCAATTTTCAGCGGCAACTTCAGATGCACTCGATTGTTTCAGGCCAACCCGTGTGATGGGCTTTGAATACCCGCCACCATGTTTCGCTAACGCCCTGGGAAGGATGGGCAATTGTGTTGATCGCGCTCAGGCCCCAGCCGAATCCCAACCACTCCCAGCCATACTGGTCAGTGGGGGGTGTTTGCCAATCGGGTAAGCGATCGCTGTTAGTTAAGCTATCGACTGAATAAGCCACTGGCAACAGGGAACGGGATGGTTGCATAGCAAACACTCACAAGGTTATTGACCGGGCCAACTCTTCCACCTAAGGCAACGGGTCAGAGCGGAACACCTTTGACAAAATGATCCTTTCTAAAAAACGATTCTAAAATAAACTGTAGTTGCTACATTGGTTAGTTGCCATCGTCCTTTTGGCATATCTTTGGTGGCAGAGTACGTCCATAGATACCCCAATGGGGGACACGCCAAGGGTTCCTACGAGCCGGCCAATTCCTCGCAATCGCATCGCTAGCGTTAGCCCTGTCTAAGTGATAACCAATACCTAGGAATGAGAAACTTCAGTATAAACCCAAGTATCGGCAATCTAGATATGACCCGATCGCACGGGCGGAAGTTCACGAGGCTACTGGTCTGAATGGAATATCGGCAACGATAGAAAAAACAATAATTAGAACAAACAGAAGAGAATATGACTCATTTTAAGCAGATATCCAAGTTTTTGCATTAGGGATAAATTTATCCCCACTACCCCCCTGAAGAAACCCTCATAACAGAAATGGGTTCCCTCGTTAGGTGAGGATTCTTACTCAGCTATCCGAGTTATTTTGAAAAAAGCGAACGTATAAGCGTCCAATCGCTAATCCTGAGATAAAGCTATTATCCGGCCCAGGGGATTTGCCCCAACAAAAGATTAACGATTCTCAATGTTTGCTCAATATTCTGTATCAACCTCCCCTGTGACTGATTGACCTAGCAGTGCCGCCAAGCCGACATCGCTGCCCGAGCAAGCCGCCCGCAGCGCCTTGCTCGTTGAATGCCCTCAGGCTGACGCTATAACCCCAGGATGTCAGATATTGCTAGACAAAACCAATGGAGTGTTCCCTAGCCGCTATAACCTTTTGCAGGGGACAGGCACGTAAACCCCTTTTTTCATTGGATACTAGGGTCTTTCAGGGGCGGGAAAGCCGTTGTATTCCCCCCAAGCATTGTTAAACTTTGCATGGACTGTTTTTTGTAACCCTACCTCCCTAGCCTGTGACCCTAACGCTCTATAACACCCTGACTCGACAGCGCGAACCCTTCGTGCCCCTGGTTGCCGATCGCGTCAATATGTACTGCTGTGGGGTTACGGTTTATGACTACTGTCACCTCGGCCATGCCCGCTCCTATGTGGTTTGGGATACTGTGCGCCGCTACCTGATCTGGCGGGGGTACCAGGTCCGCTATGTGCAAAATTTCACCGATATTGATGACAAGATCCTCAACCGCGCTAAGGCCGAGGGGACGACCATGCAGGCGATCGCCGATCGCTACACCCAAGCCTATTTTGAGGACATGGATCGGCTGAATATTTTGCGGGCGGACGAATATACCTATGCCACCCACACCCTTGATGGTATTAAGCGACTGATCCATGAACTCGAACAAAAGGGCTTTGCCTATGCCGCTGCGGGCGATGTCTACTATCGCGTCCACCAGTTCGAGCACTATGGCAAGCTATCGGGCCGGAAACTCGCTGATTTGCAGGTGGGGGCCAGCGGTCGGGTGGATGATCCCGATCTGCAAAAAAAGGAAGACCCGTTTGACTTTGCCCTCTGGAAGGCAGCGAAACGGGATGAACCTGCCTGGGAGTCGCCTTGGGGGGCTGGTCGTCCCGGTTGGCATATCGAGTGTTCGGCAATGGTGCGCGATCACCTAGGGGAGACAATCGACATACACATGGGGGGGGCCGATTTAATCTTTCCCCACCATGAAAACGAGATTGCTCAATCCGAAGCCGCAACGGGTCAACCCCTAGCTCGCTACTGGTTACACAATGGCATGG
The DNA here is from genome assembly GCF_053493415.1 of Trichothermofontia sp. NCBI lineage: Bacteria > Bacillati > Cyanobacteriota > Cyanophyceae > Leptolyngbyales > Trichocoleusaceae > Trichothermofontia > Trichothermofontia sp. Next base: position 5,077 of record NZ_JBRCAD010000234.1, read on the forward strand.
TGAATGTCGGTGGTGAGAAGATGTCCAAATCTCTGGGTAACTTCACGACCATTCGGGCGTTGCTGGATTCGGGCCTGGAGCCGATGGCCTTGCGATTCTTTATCCTACAAACCCAATATCGCAAGCCGATGGACTTCACCGAGGCCGCGATCGCGTCGGCCCAAAAGGGCTGGGAACACCTCAAGGAGGGCCTCCTCTTCGGCCATGAGTATGGGGCACAACTGGGCTGGTCCCTGGAACCGGTGCCCGCCGCCGCGTCCGCTGATGTGTCCCCCCACCACCAGCAATTCCAGGCAGCAATGGATGATGATTTCAACACGGCAGGTGCCCTCGCGGTCTTGTTCGATCTGGCGAAAACCTTGCGGCGCGAGAAAAATGTCCTGGTGCATGCCGGCCAGTTCGAAATGGCTGCCGATGTGCTGGAACACACCTGGCGGGAACTAACGGAACTCGCAGCAGTTCTGGGTCTGGCCGCACAACCCGTTGTCGCTAAGCCCCAGACGGGTCCAAGTGATGCGGAAATTACTGCCCTAGTTGAACAACGGCAAGCGGCCCGGAAGGCGCGTAATTTCACGGAGAGCGATCGGATTCGAGACTTGCTCAAGGCCCAGGGCATTACCCTCATTGATCAGGCTGGGGGAGAAACCCGCTGGCACCGCGACTAAGAAGGCATATGGCATGGGAAGACGACACCCCTCACGTGATTTTTAGGAAGTTGAGATTAGGAAGTTGAGATACTGACCATCACCCAGAAACTTAACCCAATCAGCCCGATCGCCAGGGAAAATGCCCAAAAGCGGTGGTAGCTATTGACCAGGTAACCATCATTGTGGCGGCGCAGGTGAATCAGATCCACCCAGGACATCACCCCCCGCCGGAACCAACCCACCACACTGGCCTCCCGGTTGACTAAATTGTCCGCCTGACTGGCCCCAAAAAGGAAATTCCCTAGGGGACCAAAGCGTGAACTATAGCGGAGCATCACCATCCCTGTCGCATCTTGGAACTGTAGCTCCGAGCCAAAGCGATAGCCCGCATTACCGCGACCGATCACTCTCCCCTCCAGCTTCACGGGCTGCCCGCGCAGGGGGCTGGCATAGGGATCAGACATCAGGGTTAAAATATCCCGCTGGGGCGCACGCCCAAAGTTGGGGAACAGGGCCAAGGTCTGGCAGAGCTGGCCGATGCCAAAGCCCAGAAGGATCATGCCCAGCAATGCGCCCAAATTTCTCGTCCACAGAAAAAGTGCCACGCCAGCGGCAATGCCCGCAATCAACCCGATGACTGGGGCGGCGTACAACACCACGTCCAGGATAAAACTGCCATAGAGTTTCCCCTTGCTCAGCTTCTTACCTTCCGCAATCACCCGGCCCATCTCAAACTCGGTATCCAGGCCCAACTGTTCCGCATAGGTGGATAGGGCACGAACCCGCTTGCCCGTCAGAGGGTGGGTTGAGTTCAATTCCATCCACCAAGCCCAGGGATTAAACAAATCCCAGAGAAAGACCCGGCCCATCCGCACTGGTTCTGACACCACCCGGTAGGCCGTCCCCACGCCCGCTGCCGCACGGGCGTCATAGATCCCCAGGGCACGCGTCCCTTCGACTAAACGGCTTGGCTCTTGGGTCCGCTTCCCCTCCTCCAGAATGCCATAGGCGATCTTCACGAGGGCACGGGATAGGGCATTGGGATTCCCGGTGACCTCGGCAGCAAAATGATCGGCAAAGTATTCCCGCACCCGCGATAGGTAAAGCAGCAGATAGGTGCCAATCAGGTAAAAGACGTAGGCAGCGGCGGCGAGACTGGCAGCGGCATCCCGTTGCTTTTTGCCTAAGTGCAAGGCCAGCCGGCGTACATAAGCATAGATGAGGTAGGCGGTTTGGACCAGGGTTGAGGCGAGGGTCATCACCGCAAAGTCCCAATGGACAATGTGGCCTAATTCGTGGGCATAGACCGTTGCCACCTCTTCATCATCAAGATAGGTGAATAAGCCTTGACTCACCACGAGGCGCGAGGCATTGGGCAGGGAGCCATAGGTAAACGCAGTGGGGTTTTGGTCGGCAATCAGGCCGAGACGCGGCTGCTTGAGGTGGTACTGGGCACAAACCTGGCGGATGATGCGACCGGCTTCGGGGCTACGCCGCTCGATGTCGTTCAGGGTGACCCAGCGAGTGCCATAGAGCCAAGCCTGGGTCAGATCCATCCAAAAGGGCGCGAGGAAAAAGCTGACTAGGTTGAAAAGAATCGTTAAAACAACGGCAATCCCCAGCCCCAGGGTTGGGTTGGTACTGTCTTGGATCAGGATCAGGCTCAGGATCAGGGCAAAGACCATGCCGAACAGCAGGGATAGGGTCACGGTTGACGCGAGGGCTAAACTGCTGCCCACGCCTGCCATTGTGAGTTTCACGCCAGCCTTGGCGGCCCGTCCAGCTTTTTGGAGTGGTGTCGGAGTACCCTTGCTCGGAGCCTTGCGAGACGTGGCCGGGTTCCCTGACGACTGGGGGAGGGCGGGGGGCGGCGATGCCC
>NZ_JBRCAD010000235.1:0-10609 GCF_053493415.1 Trichothermofontia sp.
GGACGGGGGGCACCGCAGCGGCGATTCAGGCGGCCCGGCGGGGGGCGCAAACGGTGCTGGTGAGTGAATTCCCCTGGTTAGGGGGAATGTTGACGGCGGCGGGGGTGGCGGCTCCTGATGGCAATGAACTGGCGGCATGGCAAACGGGCCTATGGGGGGCCTATCTACAGGCCCTGGGCGATCGCCAACCGGGGGGGCTGGATCATGCCTGGGTTAGTTTTTTCACCTATGATCCGCGCGTGGGGGCAGCGATTTGGGCGGATTGGGTACGGGCACTGCCCAATTTGACCTGGATGAGGGGACAGTGGCCGCGTCAAGTGTTGCGCCAGGGCGATCGCGTGCTGGGGGTGCGGTTTGACACGTTGACGGTGATGGCTCAGGTGACGATCGACGCCACCGAACTCGGCGATCTGCTGGCCCTAGGCGATATCCCCCACCGTTGGGGCTGGGAGTGGCAATCCCAGTGGCAAGAACCGAGTGCGCCGACGGGTCCCACCCCCCTGACCCAAACCTATCCCGTGCAGTCGCCGACCTGGGTCGTGGTCATGCAGGACTTTGGTGAAACCTTGGCTCCCCCGATTCCCCCGGCGGTAGGGGGGTACGACGCCACCCAGTTCCAGGGGGCTTGGGCGCAACATGGTCCGGAAAACTTTATCAACTATGGGCGGCTACCGGGCAATCGCTTCATGATCAACTGGCCGATCGACGGTAATGATTATGGTCGGGGGAGTGAACGGCTTCTGGGATCGGCGGCGGCACGCCAGACCTTTTACCAGGAAAGCTATGCCCACAGCCAAAACTTTGCCCACCATATCCAGCACCACCTAGGTCGCCGCTATGGTTTGGCTCCCGCCCTGTTTCCTGTCATACCGGGATCGCTGCGCGCAGCCATCCCAGCGGGAATCGCCGATCCCCACCCGGCTTTTGCCCTGTATCCCTACTTCCGGGAAAGTCGGCGGCTGTGTGGGCTAACCACGGTGACCGAAGCGGCGATTTTGCCCACGCGGGCGGGCTGGGTTGCGCCTTTACCCCACGATGCCACGGGCCAGATCACCAGTATCGCGATCGGCAACTATGCCAATGATCACCACTATCCGGGCTGGGACTTTCCCCTCCAACCCAAGTCGATCCGGTGGGGAGGCCGCTGGACGGGAACTCCCTTTGGTGTGCCCTATGGCAGCCTGATTCCCGATCGCGTTGAGAGTCTCCTCGTGGCGGAAAAAAATATCGCGGTTTCCCATATCGCCAACGGGGCGACACGGTTACAACCCTGCGTCCTGGGGATTGGACAAGCGGCGGGGATGGCAGCGGCCCTCTGTGTGGAAAGGGGATGTCAACCTAGGGATCTGGCGGTGCGATCGCTCCAGAACGCGTTGCTCGAAGACCCGATCGCCCCGGCTGCGGTAATTCCCCTGTACAACCTACCCCCTGATCACCCGGCATGGTTGACCCAGCAACACTACTACCTCGATCACCCGGATGCCTATCCCGACAATGGCTATGCCCAAGTGGGTGACCATGCTCTGCCCGCAGCGGCGTGCCGGGGTAGCCAGACCTGGCGGGGAACCGTCCAACGATTAGCGGCCCAGGCGTATGCGTTCCATCCCGATGCGTTACCCCAGTCTGTCTGGTCCCTGGTCACGTTACGGCCAGAGGTCGATCGCGTGCTTCAGGACTGTGCTTTGTCCCAGCCGCTCACGGTGATCGGTCGCTGGAATCGATCGGGAAATTGGCTACTGGCGGAGGGTATCGCTCCGTGAGGACGGTTGGCGGCTGGGCGTTCGTCCCAGCCGTTACTGGCTAGTCAGCGGTTGAGGGGACGATCGCCGCTACGATGATTTCTGCTTTGACGGAATTGGCCAGAAAACAACTGTGGTGGGCCAGGTCGTGCATTTCCTCAATTTGTTGTTCCGTGGGCAGGTGATCCCCGGCAAAAATTACCTGGGGATTGAGATAAATCTTGGTAATCGCTAGGTTGCCAACCTCATTCTTTTCCAGGATACCCACGGCCTGATCGAGATAGCGATCAACCACGAATCGATGCTTAGCTGCGATCGCCAAAAACCAAAGCATATGACAACTGGCGATCGCAGCGATAAACGCTTCCTCGGGATCGACATGGGCTGGATTGGCATAGGGTTCCGGCACCACATGGGGAGAAGCGGATGCCAAAATCTCACCCCCGCCATCAAACTTCCAGATATGTTCACGACTGTATTTACGGTCAATAAAAGCGTCTTCTTGCCGTTGCCATTGGATGTGTGCAAAATGTTCAGACATTGGATCATTAATGGCTGTTCGAGCAGTTGAATTGATGCGATAACATAAACCAAAATGAATAGCAGTAACTTCATGGGTACCTCGAAAATAATCCTGCGCCCCCAAGTAACGTTATCCTGTCAATGGAAGCTTCAACTGGACCCATCCCAGACTAATCAAAGTACCCTTCAGCAAGGTTACAGCCGTTTCCTCTCTAATGAAGTACGGTCAAGCCTTGTGAACAAGGAGCTTAAGCCCCTTGCCTGTACCTCACCAGGTATGGAAGTGCTGTATTTATATTAACACAGTGATTTAAGCTGAAAGATAACTTTGCCCATTCAAATTTGAAGTGCAACAGGGTCTGAACGATGTGCATAGAATCCTCCATAAGGCGTGCGATAATCAAGTGATTTCCTCGGTCATGATTCATTAAGTCAACTACACGTTCTAACGCCGCTGGCTTCACGATTTTGAAATGTATCCCCTTCGGAAAGAATTGCCGAATTAAACCATGCGTGTGCTCATTCAAACCGTGCTCCCAAGCATGATACGGATTCGCAAAGTAATCCAGATCTAAACCCGTCTTGATCGCACCCACCGTCTCAGCGCTCAGCCGTTGGGGTCGGGCTTGGGCTTGCTGGCGTCGGGCGATCGCTTGCTGGTGGGCAAGATCGGGACGATAGTCACCAGCGGTGTCGTCGCGATTGCGTCTTAATTCCCGTGAAATGCTACTCGCCGCACGACCCAGAGCGCAGGCAATCGCATGCGGGCCTTACTGATGCATTTGGTGTAATTCGTAGATCTGAAGAGGTCGCAGAATCACTTCACCTGCCACCGACAGAACGCCGCTCGCGTTTGCAACAGGAATTCGCCATGCGTTCATATCAAATTGATGTTATCTGGCTGCTCTGGGCAACCTGTTGGCGTAGCCATTCTAACTGTTGTGCCGCTTGCCCTTCCTGAAGGTAGGTTTTTGCGAGTGCCATACCCGCGCCTAAACTGGTGCTCATGCCCGCCTGCCACAGATAAAAACCCGCATTCCACTGACACGCTTGTGCCATTTCGCCCGCCTGCCCCTGGAGGACAGCTTCAGTCTGGGCTGTCCACTCGGCTAGCGTGTGATAGGGAATCTCTGGCCCTGCGATGCCGTATTCGCGGGGATGCAGCAGGTGCCGCTCCGGTTCCGTACCCGGTCTGCCGATGCCCACAATCCCCGTTCGGTGCCGAGGCAAATCACAACTTCCTTCCAAGCCTTTGACGGTGATCAGCCGCTCACACCCCCGTAAGGCTAGGGCTTCCCAGAAGCGGGCTTCCGTCGGGGGATGGACAAAACCTGCGACCATCGTGGCTGCCCCCCGATAAGGACACCAGATTAACTCCACCGTTGCCAGGGGCGGACGCTTGCCAATTTCATCCCGGTAAGCCACTAATCCTTCTGCAAGGGGAAAATGCAAGGGTAGGTAAAGCAACGCCAGATGGGCTTGGGCCAAAACCTGTTGCACTTGGGGCAAGGTTAATCCCGTCCAATCTACCCCCAAGGCTTGCCAGAGGGCCACCAACGGTACCCCATACTTAGTCGGCATTTGACGTCCACCATGCAGCAGTACTGGACACCCCGCTGCACTCAGGATCAAACTTGTGACCGGACTCAAGGGGGCTGTGCGCGATCGCCCATCGTAGGGTACCCCAAAAACCATCACCGGGTAGGGGGCTGCGATCGCCGGGAGGACGGGTCCCAGGGCATCATAGGCATCCAACATCCCCGCCAACTCCGCTGGGGTAGGGCGCTTAATCCGATGGGCAATCAGAAACGCCCCAATCTGGGCTGGGGTGGCCTCTTGGCGCAACATTAACTCAGTGGCCAGACGGGCCTCCTCCCGGCTGAGGGATTGGCTCGTGTGTTCGCCACTGCCGATCTTACGCAACAAGTCCCGGAATATCTGGCTCATACCGATTTCCTAACGCCCTATCCACCACAGTCCTACTATCCTACGGTGATCGGCAAGCGTGCCAAACAACGATCGGTAATCAATTGTTTGGCTAACTCTCGGAAATGGCAAATCGGCGGGATTTGCAGCCGATCGTGGGTCGTAACGAGCACTACCTCCCGGCTGAGGACTGGGGTTGTCGTAGGCCGAATCGTTAGGGTTGGGTCTTGGGAGGCGTCCAACAGTGCCGAGTGGGGCAGCAGGGCGATCGCCCGTCCCTGCCGCACAATGCCCCGGAAAGCATCCAGGGTATTCAGTTCCAAAACCGCATTCAGGGTTAAGTCCTGCCGTTGGAATTGTTCCTGAACCAATCGCTGCATCCCATAGCCATCCTTAAAAACGACCTGGGGATGGGTTGCTAAAGCCGACCACGGCACCTCGGCATAAACGCTGAGGGGATGCTGAGCCGCCATTAACACATCCACGGGTTCAATCAGAAGGGAGTCAACCACCATTTCGGGGGTGGCCGTCAGGAAGCGATTATTCATCACGATCGCCAAGTCCACCAGACCATCCCGCAATACCTTAAGGGCGCGATCGCTCCCCAGAGAAGTCACCCGCAGTTGTACCTGGGGATAATCGCGATAAAACTGTTCAATGACGGGGGGTAAATATTGGCTACAGATCGAACCAATGACGGCAATACATAACTCCGACTGTTGGCCCGCCAGTAGGTCAGTGATCCCTTGGGTCGCACTGGCCCATTCCTGACAAATTTTCTGGGCGCGGGGAAGCACCAGTTCCCCGGCAACGGTCAGTTTGGCCTGGGGACCCCGGTGGAAGAGGGGTGTCCCTAAGGTTGCCTCTAGGGCTTGTAGCTGGCGGCTGATCGTTGATTGGGTCACCCCACATTGATGGGCCGCTTTTTGAAAACTGCCTGTGGCCGCGATCGCCAAAAATGCCTGCAACTGTTCTAAGCGCATGCCCACCTCATGGACTGTGTCCGCGACTATATCTGCGACTGCTGCCGCTCCCAAGGCCCGAATCGGCTAAATGCCAGCCCGAATCTGCCCCACGACCCGTGCTCATAAACCTGAATCGCCTCGATCGCTACACTAGGAGAAGTATTGAGCCAGATTTGTATTTAGCGCTACAGTAGCCCATCATAACTGGTTAAGAATCGGCCTGAATGATCGGTTTTTTTAAAGATTGCGATACATTTCTTGATATTTCGGCGTCTTTTGGCATAAAAGCTGCCGAGGGTCATGGTTCTGGTGGGGAAATGCCTGCCGCTTCAGTGCCATGACGCTGTCAATTCCCTAGTCTTCAAACTCCGGCAACATCCCCAGTTTCCGCAGCGATACCGACACCTCCATCCCTAAATAGTCTCCCGCCTCCCCAAACCAGGAACCGGATAGGGGGAGCACTTGGGCCGGATGCCGCGCGATCGCCACCCGGACTAAATCAAAGCCGCCCGTTAGCCGATTTGTGGGGTCATAGGTTTGCCAACCGGCCCCTGGTAAATAAACCTGCAACCAGGCATGGGTCGCGCCAGATCCCACCATCCCCACCTCGCCCCCATCCAGCGCTGCATCGTAGAGATAGCCACTGACAAAGCGACAGGCAAACCCTAACCGTCGCAGCGCCTCGATCATCAACCAGGCATAGTCCCGACAGGTGCCGCTGCCCAAGCGGAGCGTTTCCCCGGGTGCTTGAGTACCCTCGGCTTCCCGCGCCTGATAAGTCAACGTATTCCAAATCTTATCCATCATACGTTGCAAGACATCCAGCGTCACATCCTGATCCCCAATGACAAATGCCTTAGCCCATGCGGCCACACGGCCATCAGGATCATCTGCATGGGGTCGCATAAAGGCTGACAGATCTAACCACTCGTCAGGGGTATACTGTACGGGCACTTCCTTCGCCCGTGAATCGAGGGGAAAATCGATTATCTGGGGGACCCCAAAATGTTCCCCGCGCAGGCGGTAGGTCACCCGTAGTTCCGAGGCTGGCTCACTAAAGTGAATGATCGCAACATTATTGGATAGGGTATCCATCATCCAGCGTACGGTTGAGGGGATATTGGTTTCCAAAGAATAGTCTAAAATCCGCCCAATGAAGCCAGCGGTGGGTAGGAAAATGGCTCGATGCTCCCCAAATGTGACGGGTTTGCGATATCGATAGGTTGTCGTATGTTCCAGGTCATAAATAACACTCATGATGATTCCTTAGAATGTCTTGAATGGATTATTTGATTATCAACCCAATTATCAACGATTTTGGGGGAGAAATCGTCTGTGTATTGAGCGTATTGGGTGTATTGATCTGAGTTAGTACATACAACTTGACGATCGCCCCGTACTGCATTGACTTCTCTGCTGCAACATTGCTAGAAATCTTAAAGATAATTTAAGCCGTTGTGGATTGAGCTGCGGCCAGGGATGGTAAACCAACCGAGAACAGTATTCTAGTTAGGATGAGGCTGGATCACAGCGGGGGGGGAGTCCAAAAATGGGAAAAGCCCTCCAGTTGTTTAGGGGAGGGCAGAACCGAGGATGGTTATGGGCTTAAAGAATGAAGCGCTAGTTAGCAAGACGATTGGGGATAAAAGGAGAATCTCTAAAGTGGGGGATTGAATTAGAGGGGATTGAATGCCTTTCTGTTTTAATCATGGCAATGACCTTGGCTTTTCGCAGTGACGCTGGATGCCGATCGCCGTGATTGTAAAAGTCCTCAGGCGTGTGCCGAGGCAGCAAGGGCAGTGATCGCGATGGGATGGACCTGTGACAAGCGTCAATCTTTATCCTAGGGGGAAATACTGCCCGGTAGGCGTTTACTAACGGGTTGCATGGCTGCGGAAAAATGCCCCGATCGCGATCGAACAGTCCGGAAATGCCAGGGGGGCGATCGTTGCTGTCTCCGTGAGCACCCATTCACTCCCATACCCCGCTGGCCCCGGTTCCCGGAATACGTGCAAACAGCGTCCCGGCACGTTCAAGATCCAATACTCTGGGATCTGCGATCGGCTATAGAGGGGAGCTTTGATTTCGCGATCGCGCTTCAGGGTTGTATCAGCGACTTCAATTAGCCAAAAAACTTCCGCTGGTATTGGGTGATGGTCCTCGTAGTCATTGGCATCCGGGTGTACAACCGCCACATCCGGCTCCGGTTCAGAAAAATCATCCAACTGGATGGGATCTTGCCAGCGTAATAAGGCACGTACCCCTAAGCACTGGGTAAGCACCCGTTCAATCCTTGTCATGGCCGCACTATGGGCCGTTCCCTTCGCCGCCATCCGGAACAACTGCCCCCCCAGCAACTCTACCCGTTCGTCAGCCGCCAAAATTCCAGTGGCTACCAACTGGTGATAATCCTGCACCGTTAGTAACCGGAGATCCGTTGCCCAGTCAGTCGAAATCGCCATTACCCAACCTCCTGTGATCTGTCAACGGTTTTGCGAAACGATGCTCTGCTGGAGATGCAGCGCCAACATACCCCTGGTCAAACTAGATCGCGATCGATCACTATAGTTTAAATTTTTAAAGTTTTAACTTCTTAAAGTTTTAACTTCTTAAATACCGGCTCTGGAATCGCGCGAATAATCAACATAATCCAGAACCAGAACCACGGCACATAGGCAATATTTTTACGGCGATCGCGGGCACGGAGAATCGCCTTCGCCACCTGTTCCGGCTTCGCCACCAAAAACATCCCCGACTTCCCAAAAGTCATCTTGGTATCGACAAATCCGGGCTTCACCGTCAACACCTGCACCCCCACCTTAGCCAGGCGGCTCCGTAACCCCTGCAAGAATATACTGAGCGCCCCCTTCGCCGACCCGTAAATGTAATTACTCTGCCGTCCGCGATCGCCCGCCACCGACGAAATGCCGATAATATAGCCCTGGCGTTGCTGTTCCAAATAATTCGCCACATAGGTCAAAATCGAAACCACGCCCACATAATTAGACGCAATAATGCGCTGGGCCTGACTAAAATCCGCCTGGGCCTGGACCTGATCTCCCAATTCCCCCAGCGAGAGAATCACCCCCTCCAGTTGCCCCATTTGCGCGATCGCCTTCTCAAAAAAATCCGCATGGGTCTCATAGGCCGTCGCCTCAAACTGACTCCAAGACACCGGAACCTGATACCGGATCGCCAAATCCTGGGCTGTGCGCTCCACCTCCGCTGCATCCCGGCCCGCCAAATGGAGCGCCTTACCCTCCTGAGCCAATTCCACCGCGATCGCCCTAGCAATCGTAGACGTTGCGCCAATGATGAGAACAGTTTTGTCGTACATAGGAGATAGGAGATAGGGGGATAGGAAATAGGTTTCGGATCGGTAGGGGCGGGTTTAACCCAAATTTAATTGTTGCAGTCGAGAAAGATATAAAAACCCGCCCTTACAGAATTTTGCTCTTGTGGGGTAGGCGTCCCGCCTGCCAGACATAAGCATTCAGTAGGGGCGGGTTTAACCCAAATTTAATTGTTGCAGTCGAGAAAGATATAAAAACCCGCCCTTGCAGAAACCCGCCCTTACAGCTCGGTAAGGGACATTGGGCGAATCTCCAACCGTTCTGCTAGCGCCGACGTAAAGCGATTCTCCGGATCAACCGCCGACTTAACCGCTAACCACTGGGGAAAATCCGGATACATCGATCGAAAGGCCGCCGCCCCCAAACAAGCATCCTTCGCCAAATACACCCGACCCCCATAGCGCACCACCAAATTGTCTAACTCAGCGAGAAATTCCCACAGTCCCGGTTGAATCGGCATATCCAAGGCCAACGTATAACCCGCGATCGGGAACGACAACCAACCGTTGCGCTTCTGCCCCAAGCGCTTCAGCACCGCCAGGAATGACCCCCAGCCCTTTTGGCTATAGAGCGTCAGCATCTCGGTCAATGCCTCCTGACTGACCGCTTCCGGGATCACACACTGATATTGCACAAATCCCCGTTTACCATAGAGGCGATTCCAATCCCAGAGAAAATCCAAGGGATAGAAAAAGGTGTCGTAATCAATAATTTTGTGGATTTCCCGACGGCGCTGGCGATTGAAATACAGGCTATTAAATAAGCTAACCGTCGTGTGGTTCAACAACGTATTGGGCGGATCAAAAAAGACCTGAAACCGCCGAGGAGGTTGCACTGATAAGGGTTGCGCTCTCTGACTGGGACTTAAATCCTCCACTTGGGCATGGTTGCCAAACATTAAAATACTCCGCCCCAAGGCTGACCCCGAAGCCAAACAGTCAATCCACGCCACCGAATATTGGTAGTCACTTTCGTACTGTTCAAAAAGGGCGATCGCTTCCTCAATATTTTTGGCCTTGATATGGTACCCCTTGATATAGGCTGTGGGGATGCGACGTAGGGTAATCTCCACATCGGTGATCATGCCCGTCAGGCCCATCCCACCCACGGTTGCCCAGAAGAGATCACTGTTTTCCGTGCGTGAGCAAGTCACGGTTTCGCCCGATGCCAGGATTAAATTAAAACTGCGAAGATGGTGGGCAAAGGAGCCATCAATGTGGTGGTTTTTCCCATGCACATCAAAGGCGATCGCGCCTCCCATCGTGACAAACTTAGTCCCCGGCGTGACCGATGGAAACCAACCACGGGGCACAAACACCCGCAGCAAATCCGCAAAGGTAACCCCTGCTTCACACCGGAGGACTCCCGTCTGCTCGTCAAAGGCCAACAGGCGGTTGAGGCGCTCCGTCAGAATCGTCTGTCCGCTGGGATTAATCGCCGCATCGCCATAACTACGCCCCCACCCCCGCAGTAACAGGGACGGGATCGGCATCGCTAGGGCCGCCGTCAGATCGGCCAGCTTTTCCGGACGCTGGAGGGTACAGGGGCGAACCGGATAGCGACCCCAGCCAGCGAGGGGTTGTTGCGGGAGAGTCGGTAGGTAATGATTCATTGAATGATGCCCTGGCGCTTCAACAGCAGAATAACAAAGCTGGTTACGATCCACCCAATGACGGTAGCCAAAATGGGCCGATCGCGCAGAAGAACTTCCTCCGGACGCTCAGTCTGTCCACCCGCCTCAGCACTATTGGCACTCCGGCGGGCAATCTCCTTGGGATCACTCAGCAGTTGATAGCGAAAAATCCCATAGAGGACAAAGGGTAAGGTCAACATCATCCACGGCGTCGTGGCGCCTCCGACCTTTGGCCCCGAACTCCAGAGGGCATAGGCGAGAAAGGCACTGGTGGTGACCGTATTTTCCATGCGTGACAGCAACAAGTGGGAGTAGCGGTGCAGCACGAGCCGGGTCTTGCCGACCCCCACCTCCATGAGCCGCAGTTCTGCCTTGCGTTTTTCCACCCCCAGGAACAGGGCCAACATCGCGGTACACAGCAAAAACCACGGGGACAGCATCACCCCCGCCGCCGCCCCTCCCCCATAGGCC
>NZ_JBRCAD010000236.1:0-21236 GCF_053493415.1 Trichothermofontia sp.
CGCCTAGAGACAGCCCCCAACCCTGCCGATACCGCGCTACCGGAAACACCCGCCCCCAGCCTGACGGGCATCGAGGCAGACTCGGAGGTGAGACCCACGGTGGTCCTGGAAGGGGACACCCCCACTCCCAGTACAATGGAATCCCCGGCCTCACCGTTAGACATCCCAGTCACTACTATTACGGAAATTGCGCCTACCCCTGAGAACCTACCGGCCACAGCGATCGAAGTGGAAGCATCCGTAGTGACCCCGGTTGAGTCAGAGGAAATGGTCGGCACAGAGGAGACTACGGTCGGCGCAGAGGTTACCGTCGGCACAGAGGTTACAGCCGAGCCAGAGATCACCGTCGAGCCAGAAGTCAAGCCAACACCCCCGACTCCTGCCACTGATGCCTTGCAAGTGCCCAAATCGGATCAGGAGTTTGTGGTGCCGACGCGGGAAGCAACCCCGACCCTCTGGTAGGTTCTCTCCGGCTAGCCACCGTCAGGCTAATGTAGCGAATCATAAATTCTGCAACGCTCGTAGTGACGACTTTAGTCGTCATGGGCTAGCGCCTTACACGGCAAGCAGTGCAAATTTTATGTTTACTGCACTCGGCACTGTCAGACTCGGCATTGTCAGACTCGGCACTGTCAGGCAGGGATCAAGGCATTCCCCATTGGTCTGAATGATCACAGACTGGGGATCGATACTGATCCCAAAAGTTGCAAAATGCAACAGTCTGCGGCTTCGCACACTGCGGGGGGGCGATCGCGGGTACGCTAGGAGAAAGCATCGACCCGGTTTGGCACCTATGGACGCAGCCCACGACCCCTTCCGGCGAGCCAATGATCTGTTCCGACGGGCGGATTACCTGCGCTGGCAACGACTCCAAAGTAAACAACATATCCTGCGCTTCCAGGTTGGCTTTGTTGATCCGAACCCCACCCGCCCCCAGCCCTGTCAGGGATGTGCCAACTATCATGGCGTTGCCTATGGGACATCGCGGGCCACGCGGCGTGTTTTGGTGTGTGCGATGCATCCTGAAGGGTGGTTAGATCCAGGGGGGTGTCCAGATTGGCGAAGCAGCCAGACGTAAGACGCTGGGTTGAGTGCCAGGGACATCGCTGAGCAGGGTGTCAGTTGGCTACAATCAAACCAATGACTTACCGTACCTGGTGGGCGATCGTGACAACTTCCGTGATTCAGACCCCTGAGCGAACGCTAGCGCTACCCGACCACACGCAACTGCCGGACTCGGACGGAACCTTTGTGAAAAACTTTCAGGAGCACCCCCAAAGTATTCTCCTTACCAGTTCCATCCTGCCGGTCCTCAATACGATCCATCCCGATCAGCAGTTTTGCATCGGCCAAGATTGCGGTATCTATTGGCGCTTAACTGATCCCCCCCAAAAAGGGGCCGAGTGTCCCGATTGGTTTTACGTGCCCAACGTTCCCCCCATGCTCAACGGCCAATTCCGCCGCTCCTACGTTCTCTGGCAGGAATATGTCGCCCCGCTCATTGCCCTGGAATTTGTATCGGGGGATGGGAGCGAAGAACGGGATACCACACCGCCCTCTGCGATTACTGGAACAGACCGCAAGCCGGGTAAGTTTTGGGTCTATGAGCAAGCGATTCGGATTCCCTACTACGGGATTTATGAAGTCACCAAGGCCAGCGTTGAACTTTATGAGTTAGTAGCGGGGCATTATCAGCGGGTTCCGGCCAACGATCGCGGCCATTACCCCATTCCGCCCATGCAAGTTGAGCTAGGGATTTGGCAAGGGGCCTACGGCGGCATCACGCTCCCCTGGCTACGCTGGTGGGATGAGGCGGGGAATTTACTCCTAGCCGGGGAAGAACGCGCCGAGCAAGAGCGCCAACGCGCCGAGCAGGAACGCCAACGGGCCGATCGCTTAGCAGCCTACATAAAACAGTTAGGAATCGACCCAGATACTTTGAGTTGATCTACATTAGAGTTAACGTCAACTAGAACTCTCGGCACGCTCGCCGGGTCCTGGTTATTGGCTTGAGCCTCCCATCTTCAAAGACGAAGGCACGCTCGTGGCATTCTTCACTCCCTTGCCTTAATGCGACGTAATACTGCGCGACCAGCATTGTGCTGTTAGGTCGGCTAAACAGTTTTGTTCTGTACTCATGCCCCTCGCGTGTCCGCTGACGCGGCCCACCCGCAGAAAACCTGTCCAGCACATCCAGATCACGCCCCGATGATAAGTCGGTCAGTGTGTAATACGTACAGCTCGTCCCGCAACTATGCACAGCGATAAAATACTTCCCGGCGAAGTTGATTTCAGGTGCCGCGACCAGTTTGCCGAAATGATCTCTCCACTCGTCGTCGCCAACATGGTGAATCCATTTCGGGGGACGAATTGCTCCGCGATAAGACGAGACTTCGTAATCTTCAAATCGGGGTAGTTCTTCCCCTTGGGCCACTGCATCACCGAATAAAATGGAGAGAATTAGGATAGCCCGTAACGCCGTTTTCATATCACTCATTCATTCAAATTGCCCATCTTAGCCGTCTAACTTGGGTTAGGCCGATGGTAGCTACCCCCCGTTTACTGAAGGGTGCCTACCGCAAATGGGATAACCGTCCCCGATGGATCTGAATCACGGGGCAATTGGATAGGCGCACCAATTGTTCATCATGGGTAGTCACGAGGATAGTCACCCCAAAAGAGTTGAGCTTGCGCAGGATTTTTAAGACTTGCAGGGAATTATCGGGGTCCAGGTTGCCCGTGGGTTCATCGGCCAGGAGTAAAGGCGGCGTGCCGACGATCGCCCGTGCTAGGCTCACCCGTTGCTGTTCTCCCCCCGACAACTGTTCCGGAAAACAGTCGGCCTTGTTGGCTAACCCCACCATGCGCAGGGTCGGTTCCAAGCGGCGATCGATATCTGAGCGGGAAAACCCCTGTGCCCAAAGGGCAAACGCCACATTTTCTGTCACTGTGCGCCGGGGGATGAGCTTGTAGTCCTGAAACACAATCCCCAAGCGTCGCCGAAACCGTGCCAAGCGATCGCCCCGCAGTTGGTTGACAGGCACCCCATCAATGAGAACCTCACCGTGGGTGGGCTGCTCTGCGCCATAGAGTAGCTTGAGGAACGTCGTCTTGCCGGAACCAGAGGGACCCGTAATAAACAGAAAACTGCCCCGTTTTACGGCCAGGTTGACCTGATTCAAGCCATAGCTGCCATTGCTATACACCTTCGTCACCCCTTTGAGTTGAATAATGGCCGAGGGCGGGGTGGGCGTTTCCGGCGTTGGCGTTGGCGTTTCGCTTGGATTGCTGGCGGCTGGCTGGGCGGCTGGCTGGGCGGCTGGCGAAGGCAGCGGGCGATCCGTGGCGGCAGGTGGCGCACTCAGCGGTTGCGTGGATGCAGTAACGGGAGGGGATTTCACAGACGCAGGTCTCATGGGCTAGTGGGTATTAAAGTTTAATGACTTTGTGGGGTAGGCATCCTGCCTGCCCTAGGGACTTAGAGTAATCAGCATCCTGCATTAACGCACCGATCGCTGAACGGCAAAAAAACTGCCCGTCAGGCCAATCACGCTGCCAAAACCGATCAAAATGAGGGGCAGCAGCACAAAATCGGGCAGGGTATGTAAACTCACCCGGCCTGTGCCATGACTAAAGAGGAAGCGAATAAAGTCGGGTTGCCCTGCCAGTAAATTGCCCAAGGTCTGCTGAAACGTCCCCAGCAGGACCCAGGCGATCACCGCCCCAGCCACCCCAAAGGCAATCCCCTGGAAGAGGAAGGGCAAATAAATCCAGGCACGGGTCGCCCCCACCAATTGCATAATTTCAATCTCGCGGTTACGGGCCAGGACAATCAGCCGAATCGTGGTCATAATCACCGCGATCGCGCTGCCCGTCAGCAGCATGGTAATGGTCAGACTCACCCAATTTAGGCCCTGGTTGAGTTCCCGAAGGCGCTGGAGGACTTCGGGCAAATATTGCACCGCTTCCACCCCTGGGAGGGCTTGGAGGCGATCGACCAACGGTGTGATCGCATCTGGATTTCGGGCCAAGACCTTCAGTTCATCGACCAGGGGATTCCCATTCAGTTGCGCGGTGGCACTCCGAATATCCGATAACCCTAGTTCGGTAACCAGGGTTTCCCAGGCTTGTTCCTTCGAGACAATTTCAATGTTGGCAACCTCTGGCATATCACGGACGATCGGCAAAATTTCATCCG
Organism: Trichothermofontia sp.; assembly: GCF_053493415.1. Lineage (NCBI taxonomy): Bacteria > Bacillati > Cyanobacteriota > Cyanophyceae > Leptolyngbyales > Trichocoleusaceae > Trichothermofontia > Trichothermofontia sp. The sequence goes on from NZ_JBRCAD010000236.1 coordinate 4,199, forward strand.
CCAAGACGCCCGGTTCCAAAAATACCGATACTTCCAGTTGGTTTCCAAACTGGTTCACCAACCGCTCCAAGTGCCAGGAGGTTTGTAAGCCGCTGCCGAACAGAAACAGCAGAATGGTTACGGTACTGATCGCAGCCCAATTCATCCAGCCGCCCCGCCGTAACCCTAGCCAGGTCTCACGCAGCAGGTAATCCAGTCGGGTCAAGGCTTCTAACACGCTTCACCTCGTTAACTTCTCACACCGTGGGTTGAGCACCCCCTAACGGGCCAGGGGTAAGCACTGGGTGGCCCCCCAAACCTTAACCTAATTTAAGGGCTGTTATGAGACTCGTCCACCTCGATACCGTGCTGCCCGCTTCGTCCCTTCAGGACTGCTCATCGCTAGGATCTCCGCTGCTGCCCGCAGGCCCGATAGATAGGCCCCATGTGTAGTCCCAAAAAAGTCGGGATGGGTGGCTTCGCCAGCAAAAAATAACTGTTTCCCTAAGGGAGTAGCCAGGACCTGGCGCAGCTTGGGTGTGGACCCAACAGCCTGATAGGAATAAGCGCCCAGCGCCAACGGATCAGTGGCCCAACGGGTAATCTGGTAAGCAACGGGTTGAGGAATACCGGCCCCAAAAATGGTTTTCAGGGTATCCATCCCACTGGCGACTATTTGCTGATCGGACCATTGCTCCATCTCGCGGCCCTGCTCAGCCGCATTAAACCCCACCAGTATGGGCATACGAAGGGCAGGTTGGAGGCTTACCCAGCCGGTCCAGAGGCCATGTGTAGCCGGGATGTATTCCAACCAATCGACATCATCTGGCCAAAAAACGGATTCAAACCGTAAGTAGCACTTGTTCAAGACCCCCATCCCTAACTTGGCGATCGCCGCTTGTTTATCAGAGGGCAATGGTGGGGAAAACTGCACCCGTTGAGCCTTTAAGACACCTAGGGGTAAGGTGATAACCACATGGTCAGCGATAAACTCGGCTTGTGGGGTGATCACCGCCACGGGCGATTGCCCCCATCGGATCGCCTGCACGGGCTGTCCTAGTTTAATCCTCAGCCCACGGGCTAGAAAGTCTGTGAGGGTCCGGAAGCCATTTGGAAATAGGGCATCATCCCCCGCAAAGGCTGCGTCACTGTCATACCAGTGGGCGGAAAGGCTAGCCGCGCTGCCTGCATACTGATGCTCTAGTTCACTGCTGAGAATAAAATTAATCAGTCGGTATGCCAATGATGATGGCTCAAACTGCTGCATGAGGGGGGCGATCGCGTGTCGGATGGATATATCCTCATCCTGAGCCTGCGCTTGTTCTAAGGTGGCGTAGATCTGGGTACGCAAATGTTCCAGTAGATGAGCCTGTTCCCCAGTGAGGGGGGAGCCATCAGTATGGTAGATAATCGCGCTTTGGTAACGGGTGATGACCCGTTCAGCACCTATGTCGTCGGCTAACTGACTCAGGGGATTGCCGATCACGCCATGAACCCAGGTTGCGCCTAAATCCAGAGGCATATCAGACCATGCAGTGCTGGTCCAGATGCGCCCCCCTATCCGATCGCGCGCCTCAATGATCTGAACGTCGTACCCTTGCCTGTGCAACGCCCAAGCTGCCGCTAGACCTGCTAGACCTGCCCCGATTACCAGGATGCGTCTAGACGGTAGCCATACCTTTTTCCGAGCATATCCTCCGCCCGCGCATCCCACTAGCGCCGCTGACATAAATTTAAGCAAATTTCGCCTGCGCACCCTACCCCCTCAAATCAACATCAAATCAACAATTGAGTGTATTGAATTAAATAGTATTGAATACTGGGCGATTGCAGCCTGGGCGATCGAATACTGGGCAACTTTTTGGGGGAGTAATTGCTTGCGTGAGCGACTTTTGCGTAAGTAATTTTCTTGCGTGAGTAATTTTATTCAAGGCACAGTGATGGCTAACTGGAGATCAGGTCTCAAATTTAGACTGAAAATTTAGACTGAAAATTTAGACTGATCCAAAATTTAAACTGCCAGTAATGTGCGTTACTGGCAGTTTGCGTCTATTCTAACTCGTGCGAATCGGGGTATTTAGCGCGGTCCCATGCCCACGGTCCCGGCATACACGGCCTGTTCGCCTAACTCGGCTTCGATACGGAGCAGCCGGTTGTATTTGGCAACCCGCTCACTGCGGCAGAGGGACCCGGTTTTGATCTGACCGGCACGGGTGGCCACGGCAAGGTCGGCGATCGTGGTATCCTCCGTTTCCCCCGATCGATGGCTAATGACGGAACGGTAGCGGTTGCGCGTGGCCAGGTCGATCGCTTGCAGGGTTTCGGTCAGGGAGCCGATCTGATTGAGCTTAATCAAAATCGCGTTGGCGACCCCGAGATCAATCCCCTTTTGCAAGCGGCTCATATTGGTCACAAAGAGATCGTCACCCACTAGTTGCACGCGACTGCCCAACCGCTGGGTGAGTAATTGCCAATTCTCCCAGTCTTCTTCATGGAGACCGTCCTCGATCGAGACAATCGGGTAACTGCCCACCAATTTTTCCAAATAGTCGATAAACGTGGTGGGGGCATGGGCAGCACCGTCATAGACATACTGGCCGTCCTGGTAAAACTCACTGGCTGCCACATCCAGAGCCAAGGCCACCTGCTCACCCGGCTTATAGCCCGCCTGTTCGATCGCGGCAACCAGCAAATCCAGCGCCTCCTGGTTGGACCCCAGGTTGGGGGCAAATCCCCCCTCGTCACCCACACCAGAGAGGAGTCCCTTATCCTTCAGGACCTTGGACAGGGAGGCGAACACCTCAGCCCCCCAGCGCAGGGCTTCCTGAAAGGAGGGGGCACCGTGGGGAACGATCATAAATTCCTGAAAGTCCACGTTATTACTGGCATGGGCACCGCCGTTGATCACGTTCATTAACGGGACGGGGAGTAGGTTCGCGAGGGGTCCCCCCAGGTAGCGATAGAGGGGCAGGTTCAGGGCCGCCGCACTGGCCTTAGCCGTCGCCAGGGAAACCGCCAGAATGGCATTGGCCCCTAATTTGGTCTTGTTCGGAGTCCCATCCAGGTCCAACATGACGCGATCGACGAGTTCCTGGTTGACCGCATCCAGGTCCAGCAGGTTGGGGGTGATCATTTCCTCCACATTCTGAACAGCTTTCAGAACCCCTTTGCCACTGTAGCGAGCCGGGTCCCCATCCCGCAATTCATGGGCCTCGAAGCTACCTGTGGAGGCACCGCTAGGCACCTGAGCCAATCCATAGGCCCCATTGACCAGATAGACTTCCGCCTCAATGGTGGGGCGACCCCGCGAGTCGAGGATTTCGCGGGCACGAATTTCATCAATTTCGGTCTCTAACCGGTCAATCATGATGCTCCATCCTTCTAGAGTCGTCAGTAGCGTTCAGTTGCAGCGATCCACAGTGTGATCCGCACTCCGTTTTTTAACACCCTACGCTGATCCTGCCTAGTCGGTGGCTGCTTCACCGATATTTTTTTGGGATCTTTTGGGAGTGATCAACACCCTTGAATAGTGTGAGGTCAAACGCCGTGCAACCCAAGCTCCGTAGATCACAATTACAGGAGATCACACTTGAACGTGAATTCCTTTGAGTTTCACGCTTGCAAAGGGTAGATTTAGGATAAAGTTGCTCCTTGGCGGTAACCCCTGATGCTCGCGACTACTGCCCGCTATACGGTCACCTGGGAAAAGCTGCCCGATGAATATGTTTTGCCGGACGATCCCGTGGACAATATCAACCAACCCGCCCTGGCAGCGGCGTTAACTGAGAGTTTGCAACTGGCGGGTCGGCTCCCCGATACGGCCCTGACCCCCACCAACTACGGGATTTGCGCCACCCTCGACGGTCAGGTCGTGGTTAAGGCTCCCGACTGGGCCTTTATCCCCCAGATAACGGTCGATCGTGCCCAAGTCGAACGGAGTTATACCCCTCGGCTTCAGGGCGAACTACCGGTACTCGTCCTGGAGTTTTTATCGGCCACCGAGGGGGACGAGTATTCCGCCAAACAGACCTATCCCCCTGGCAAGTTCTTCTTTTATGAACAGATTTTGCAAGTCCCCAGCTATGGCATTTTCGAGCCAAGCAGTGGCAACCTAGAACTCTATCGGCTGGATCAGGCGGGCCAGTATCATCTCGTCGCAGCCGAGGCCCAGGGACGGTTTTGGCTACCTGAAATGGACTTATTTCTGGGCGTTTGGCAAGGGGTACGTGAGAATCGCGCTGGCTACTGGTTGCGCTGGTGGGATGCGGCGGGCAATTTACTGTTGTGGGGAACGGAGCAAGTCGCTCTGGAACGCCAACGCCTGGAGCAAGAACGCCAGCGGGCGGAACAGGAACGCCAACGGGCGGAACAGGAACGCCAACGGGCAGAACAGGAACACCAACGGGCGGAGCGCCTAGCGGCACAACTACGGGCAGCGGGTCTTGAACCAGAGTCATGAATAACCAACACGTTTTACTGACCGGTGGCACGGGGGGCCTAGGCTTGGGGGTTACCCCCGCCGTTTTGGACCGGGGGCCTGCCTCTGTGACGATTCCCTACCGTCATCACTATGGGGTGGAACGGTTGAAAGGGGTCTTATCGCCAGCCGCACGATCGCGAGTGCGCTTTGTTGACGTGGATTTAACCCAGGAAGCCGCGATCGCGGCCCTAGTGGATGAGATGGAGCGCGTAGACGTGCTAATTCACCTGGTGGGGGGCTTTTCCATGCAACCCGTGCATGAACTCAGCCTGGACGACTGGCAGCAGAGCTTTGATCTCAACCTGACGACCACGTTCCTAGTGTGCAAGCATTGTCTGCGGCGAATGCGGCAACAGGGCTATGGGCGTATTGTGACGATTAGCTCGCGGGGGGCGGTGCAACCCGGTGCCCAACAAGCTGCCTACAGTGCCGCTAAAGCAGGGGTTGTGGCCTTAACCCAGGTGATTGCCCAGGAGACGAAAGGGATGGATATCACGGCCAATGTGGTACTCCCAGGAACGATCGATACCCCAGGGAATCGCGAGGCAATGGGATCAGCCCATGCGGACCAGTGGGTGAAGCCGGAGTCCCTCGCCGAAACAATCTGCTTCCTGGCCTCGGAAGCGGCACGGGATCTGCGGGGAGCAATGATTTCTGTCTATGGCAATGGGTAAGGCAACACGCCAGGGCAGACCATGCCCTCCCTACCGATATACCCTATACGCTCAAATACGCTCAGCGTTTATTGCCAACCGTTACTGCGCGATCGCCAGTTTGTACTCAGCGGGCTGGATGTGGAACTTGACCACATTGGCGAGTTCTTGTAGCTGGCTGATGGCTTCTGCCCCCTCCAGCTTCATCAATTCGCGATCGTCGCGCATTTCCGTCCAGGTAATGCCGTAGTCGGACACGATAAACCGGATCAGGTGGCTATCACCCAAGCTGACCATGAATGACGCACTGTTGAGTTGTCCACCGCAGGTATAGCACGAGGCCACATACCCCTGGCGTTCCAGAACCGCTGCGAGGGCCTGGAGGCTCATCACTAAGTCTTGAACAAACCGACGGTGTTGCTCTGCAAGTCGAAGAAACACACCATAACCTCCAATCACCACACCTATTTTAAGCCTTTTTATACTTTTTTAAGATTTTCCTCAGGATTGTGCCTTCATCACAGCGACTACAGAGCTATGGACGACTCTGGGATTGAGACCATCACGGCTTTCCTGTTTCACAACCTCTCAAGCCTAGCGAATCCTTATCCGGCTAACAGTGTCTAACGCCACAATTGGGAGCTTGTCCACGAGCATGACTTGCCCCTAGGCACAGGATCTGCCATTTAATCTAGCTTGCCCAATTTCTGATGGCGATGATCATGTAATTTAATTTAAATAAGTTATCGAATCTATAAGGATAAGCGTTAGGTTGGGGAAGGCAGCCTGAGCCACGGTTTGCGCGAAAGCCCACTTGGCCTTGGGGAATCTAGCTGATTCGCCTTGATTTCTAGCCTGTCATGATGCGGGGATCACGCAACTGCCCACACCCTAGCCGTTAGCGATCGTCGCTACTCGGAACGATCGCCGCCATGCGACTTTAGCTCCGAACTCATGTCACTAAGCCTTAACAGCCCCGGCGCTAGTTGTCCGCGATCGCCGCAGGGGTAGGCAGCCAGACAGCCTGGGGTCCTAGTTGATTTCCCACCAGCCCAGGGCGGGGCCAATGAAGCGCACGGTGACCCAGACAGCCACCAGCAGACCAATACCAATCCAACTGCCTTGGGTGGTCCACTTCATGAATTGCTCGGCCTGACTCTTCTTAATCGGTAGCCACGGTAGGATATTCGCCTCGGTGCCGTACTTCTCACCCAGGGCTTCTTTGCGGCGTTTGGCTTCACCCATACTGTTTCTCAGCTTCTGCGTTTTCGTTTGATCCGGTCATTGATCTTAAGAATACCGCCTTGGCTACCCGCACGAGAAAGGAGACATCCGGGTAGCGGGGATAGCGGGCCGGAGTCTACCCGCAGTCGAGGACCAAGGGAGCGTGGGATAGCCGTCTCGGCTGTCTTGGTAGCAGGCTGGATACCGATCCCACCCCCTATTTCCCGCCCGCGTAGCGTCTGTGCCGGAGAAGCGGCTGATCCTTCGGCGTATTAGTCCGAGGGCCAGTGGGAGCGATCGCCGTCGGGCAAAAACAAATCGGGAGCCAGGTAATTAATCCGGGCAAAGGGGCTGAGGGCTGTTAACACCTGCTGGCCATAGGTACGGCGCACCACGCGACTGTCGAGCAGGGCAACGATCCCCTGGGAGGTGCGCATGGGGGTGATGGCCCATTGCAAATCAGCCAGGGCCGTGGGTAGTAGATACATCCGGAACCAGTCTTGCCGCTGGCGTTTGTAGTCGGCGACTCTGGCAGCAACGAGGGGATGTTCCAGGGAGGGGATGGGCAGGGTGGCGATCGCCATGAGTTGGGGGGCCGGGAGGACCCGCTGTTGCTGTCGCCAAAATTCCCAGCCCGTGACCAGGATGCCATTGCTCTCCAGGCAGGTTTTTTCGACTTGGACACGGGAGCCAAATTCAGCCGCCAGTTGGGAGCCGATCTGGGCCTTAAGGGGGAGATCGCCAATGAGGAGAACCGCGATCCCCTGGGTGGTGGCCTGGAGGGTGAGGAGTTTGCGTAGCTCGTGGAGCAGGGCCGGTTGAAATTCGCGGGTGTTGGGGGTGGGTAGGCCCTCTGGTAAGTAGAGATCAATTTGTTCGCGCTGGCGATCGGGGGAGAATTTGACCGTGGTCATTTCCGGTAAACCGAGCCGTTGGCAATAGGTGGCGGCTTCCGGTTCCAGGTCGATCGCGCCACTAATCAAAATCAGGGGTTGTTGCGGCCAGACGGGAGCGAGGGCCTCAGCGACCTGGATGGGGGCACAGTGGAGGGAGAATTGCCCTTGGGCACGGTGGATCGTCACCCAGGCCATTGTGTGGGGGTGTTGGAGTTGGTGCCAAAAGCGTTGCCATGCGGAGGGCAGGCTGGTTGTGACATGGACGAGATCGGGCAGGACGGGCAGGGGCGAGGGCAGGCTGTGATCAAGGGCGATCAGTTGGCGGTGATAGTCACTACCCACTTGTTGCAGATCCCAATAGAGATCTTGTAATAGCAACTGTTCTTCACCATCGAGCAAATAACACTCGTAGGGATTGGCGGGGTGTTGAAACAGGCGATGGGTTAACTGGGCCTGGGTATCTCGGATGCGATCGCCCGCTGCGGGATAGGCTAAGGTGAGCGATCGCCAATCGACCGGATCGAGATCCGCTTGCAATTGTTGCCGGGTCCAGGTTTCCAGATCATCAATGCCATCAATAATCGTCGGGATCTGGGGCGGAAAGGCGTCGGTATCAAACAGGCGATCGGCTAACCAAGCATCAGGGGTGGTAATCAGTAGCCCCTCAAAATTGGCTTGGGGCCAGCGATCGCCCTGCCAGATCGCCTTGGACAATCCTAACCAGGCTTGCAATCGGGGGATTTCCACTTGCAGCAAGCGCTGTTGGGTTTCCAGGGGGGTAACGAGGATGACCGGACCGGGCCAGATCAGGGCTGAGGCCAGGTAACTGATCCGGTAGTGGCCATGATCGCCAGCAGGTGCGCCTGCCTGTAGGAGTGCATTGCCCCCCAATCGCAACGCCCGTGCCACCAGCCGCGCCACCGTCAGATGGTGGGGCCATTGGGTGTCCCCCTGCGCCCGCAGGAACGCATGGAGTTGCTGGTGAACGTCGGCTTCAATCACAGAGAGGGTGGCCTGATGACCACAACGAGACCACAGGAGCGAACGGACGGAAACGAGATTGCCAAACAACCTCCTTCTTAACTCTAGCGGAATTACCCCAGCGGACACGGTGCAATTGCTCCCGATCGGGGATCAGCGGGCGATCGCGCCACGTTCGTAGTAACGACTTTAGTCGTTGCAGGCAAGCCGTTACAGGCTAAAGCCTGTACTACAAACAAGGTCACCTGCTCTATGCCGGAGCCTGGAAAAAGCTAGAACCCATGTAGGATGTGTTGATTCGGGTCCAACAGGTCAACCGCCTGCTCCCAGCCCTCGAAGCTTTGCTGGATGGCACCCTCGGCCACGATCGCAACAGACAGATGGAGCGGCCTGTCCCTCCCCCCCAAGCAGCCCGCAGCCAGCCGGTCCCGAATATGCCCAGCCCTGCGCGAAACCCATAACCACAGCTTGGACCCTATATGCTTAGACCCTATATGCTTGAACCCTAGTTGTGGGGAGGCGATCGTCTTGCTTAAATAGCCCGATCGGGTTATCCCGCTTCGCGGGTGCAACCAGTAGAATGACAGCAATTCCACGGAAATGCTTGCGAAATATTTCAGGAATTTTGCCGTTTTCGATGAAGATCAGAAAAGAAACTGAGACTTCTGATGAATTTGGTCATAAAGTAGCCATATTAGGCTCGATGAACCTTACGGAAATTTATGCGGGTCTTAACAAAGTCTCCAGCATAAAAGGTTAAGGAGATCTTAAATTTCTATCTGATCAATTCCGGTTGAATGCCACCGAATTAAGGAGTACCAAGAATGTCCAAGAAGGTTCTGATTATTCTGTCAGAATGGGGCTACTGGGGAGAAGAATTACTGGGTCCACTGGAAACCTTCGATGCAGCGGGTTATAAGGTTGAGTTTGCCACCCCCAAGGGCAAACAGCCCCATGCTTTACCCCCCAGCATGAATCCGAACTACATCGATCCGCCCCTGGGCCGATCGGTTACCAGTGAGGAAGTTGCCCGTAAGGTCCAGGAATTGGATAACTCTGATCGCCTCAAATACCCGATTAACCTCTCGGACTGGCTACCAGAACGTCCCTACTGGAGTTCCCCCCGCTTTATTCGGGAGATGGAGGAATACTACAAGAAACTGGATAAGGTCTACGAGGATCTGAAACAGTACGATGCCATGCTGATTGTTGGCGGCAGCGGCCCGATCGTGGACCTAGCCAATAACCAGCGCGTTCACGATCTGATCCTGGGTTTCCTGAAGCTAGATAAGCCGATCGGGGCCGAATGCTACGGCGTTGCCTGTCTAGCCTTTGCGCGGGAAATTGAAAACCGCAAGAGCATCATTTGGGGCAAACACGTCACTGGCCACTGCATCGAATACGACTACCACGACGGCACCGGCTTCCTGGGCACCGACTTCAACATGGGACCGCCGCCCTATCCCCTGGAATACATCCTGCGCGATGCCACCGGCCCCGACGGCGCGTACATCGGTAACTTCGGCAAAGAAACCTCCGTCATTGTCGATTACCCCTTCATCACCGGACGCTCCACCCCCGACTCCTACCTCACCGGCCAGAAAATGGTCGAAGTGATGGAAAAAGGTCTCACCCGCTACGGTTGGTAGTCCCCTTTGCGTTCCTTTGTGCCCTTCGTGTCTTTGTGGTTCAACCTAGGCCAGAGGCACCGAGGGCACAGAGATCAGGCTTGCCCAGCGGATGACACAGACAGTCGGCAGGAAATCACCAGGGAATGACAATGACGCAAAAAACGGGTCGCTTCGCCATTATTGAGCAATTGCTCGCCGATGGCATTCACTATATGTTTGGCAACCCCGGTACGGTCGAGCAGGGGTTCCTGGATGCGATCGCCAGCTACCCGGAGATGAAATACATCCTCACCCTCCAGGAAAGTGTGGCCGTGATGCTGGCCGATGGCTACGCCAGAGCCACCAAGAAACCGACGATCGTCCAACTGCACAGCACCCCCGGCGTGGGCAACGGTATTGGTGCCCTGTATCAAGCCAAACGGGGCCACGCGCCCCTGGTGGTAATTGGCGGCGATTCCGGGATCAAGTACATGGCGATGGATGCCCAAATGGCAGGCGATCTGGTGGCCTTTGCCGAACCCGTCACCAAATGGTCCACACTGGTCATGGACCCGTCCTCGGTGTTGCGAGTCCTACGACGGGCGATCAAAATTGCGGCCACCCCACCAATGGGTCCCGTCTATGTGTGCCTGCCCCAGGATATTCTCGATCAGCCGATCGTGGAACCGATCGTACCCACGTCTTTCCCCTCGACCCGTGTGGTTCCCGATGATGCCCTAGTGAAGGAAGCCGCCCAACTGCTGGCAGCGGGACAAACACCCATGATCTTCATTGGCGACGGCATTGCCTATTCGGGTGCCCAGGCGGAACTGACGCAGGTGGCCGAATTGCTGGGGGCTGAGGTGTGGGAATGCGACAACGGCGAAGTCAACATGAGCTATACCCATCCCCTCTACCAGGGAGCGACGGGCCACATGTTCGGCTTCCAAAGTTTGCCAATTTTGCAAAAGGGCGATGCCATCCTGGTGGCGGGAACCTATATCGTGCCGGAGGTCTTCCCGGAGTTGGGGACGGTCTTCTCACCGGGTGCCAAGGTGGTTCATGTCGATCTCAATGCCTACGAGATTGCCAAGAATCATCCCGTTGATCTGGGCCTGGTCAGTGATCCCAAGCTAACCCTGGCCAAACTGGCGACGGCATTGGAACAAATCCTGACCCCGGAGCAAAAACAGGCTGCCCAAGCCCGGCTCGAGACCCTGCGTCAACAGAAGGAAAGCAAACGAGCCGCTGCCCTAGAGGCCGATCGCGCCGTGCGGGATCAGGTGCCCCTCCAGTTCTCCCGGTTTATGGAGGAGCTAGTCCCCCATCTGCCCGCAGACGTGATTATCTTTGACGAAGCCCTGACCAGTTCCCCGGCCCTGGTGCGTCACCTCCCCCCCACCCAACCAGAGCATTATTTCCTGACCCGGGGCGGTTCGTTGGGGGTGGGTATTCCCGGCGCGATCGGGGCCAAGCTGGCAAACCCAGATAAAACCGTGATTGGGTTTACCGGCGACGGCGGCAGCATGTACACGATCCAAGCCCTGTGGACGGCAGCGCGTTACAACATCGATGTCAAATTCGTGATTTGTAATAACCACTCCTACAAGCTGCTGCAACTCAACATTGACCAGTACTGGAAGGAAAACCAGGTCCCAGCCCACGACTATCCCCTCAGCTTTGACCTGTCCTATCCCGACATTCAATTTGCCCAGCTTTCCCAGTCAATGGGAGTTCCAGCGGTGCGGGTTGAGAAACCAGAGGAAGTCGGCCCTGCGATCGCCCAAGCAATGGCCCATAGGGGACCATTCCTAATCGATGTCGTAATTGCTGGGGATGTCAAACCAGATCTAATTCGTCAGCAAGCAGGCTTATAAATTCCCTTGCCCCAAACTTTGTGCCCTTAAACTTTGTGCCCTTTGTGTCTTTGTGGTTTCACTCCCCCAAAAGCACTTCAGTGTACAAAAGAACACGGATCACTCACATTACCCTTTTCACCTTTTTTTTCACCCATTCTAAGGATATTGCCATGAGCACCCCTTTCACCCAAGACGAAATCAATACCTTTGTGGCTGAATGGTACAAATTGCTGGATGTTCATGCCCCCCTCGAATCCTATAAACCCTTAATTGCCGATAACTTTGTCCTCACAGTCCCCGAATTTACCGTTGAAGGTTGGGAAGGCTTTAAGGGCTGGTATGAGCGGGCGATCGGGCTTTTCTTCGATGAAGTCCATGAGGTCAAATCTGCCGAGATTGCGGCGACCGAAGGCGACATTACCCAAGTAAAAGTCGTGGTTCGTTGGGAAGCAAGCCGTTGGATTCCCCCGGCGGCAACGAGCGATCGCATCATTATGGATGCCTATCAAACCTGGCATTTAACGCGATCGGCTTCCGGTACACCTGTTTTTACCAAATACATTGTTGATAAGGCCGAATATGCTGAGGGATCAGCGACGCTTTAAACTAGGCACCCAAATCGACTAACTGGCCTATAGAGTCGCTGATGGGGTAGGGGTCTCACCTACCCCTGTTTGGGTGTAATGATGTTGATTAGTCACGCAAAGTACTCCCGACAACGTTACCGAGCAAGTTGCCAGATAACACTCCCAAAAATTCTGCCCATTGGTCACCTAATCGGGACTGACACCGAGGGATACCTGGTTAATGAATGCCATTGGTCGCGCATCCAGTCCCCCTGGTTAGAGTTAGTTGAGGCTTGGCGATCCGGCTGTCGGCAAATCTGGGGCGATTGCCTTCATAGCCTCTATCTGCGGGGATCTGTCCCACGGGGAGCCGCCCTACCCCACCTGTCTGACCTCGATGGGGTAATCGTTCTCCAGGATGAATGGGATGCCCCTGCGGCAACCAGCCAGACAGCCTTAGCTGACCTGCGACAATCCCTACTCCGCCAGTACCGATTTTGTCGCAATATTGAAGCCCTGGTTTTCAGCGATGACGAGATCCAGCGATCACCCACTTGGCAGGCTTTGCTGAAGGTGAGTGGCCTCTGTATTGAGGGTCAAAACCGGCAACCGGAATGGCCCCCGGTCAAGCCAGGACCAATTCTGGTCAGTCATGCCTTTGATCTAGCCGCAGACATTGCCGAGGTGCGATCGTACCTGCGGTCACTTCCTGCCCAGCATTGGGGGTTTACAGAACAGGTTAAAAACCGCTGTGCCTGGATTAACCGTCGCCTGGTGCGGGTGGGCTTTGAACTGATCATGACTGAGGAACAAGCCTATACCCGCGATCTTTATCCCTGTTACCAGCGCTTTGCCGCCCATTTTCCTCACCTGGAACGGCTAATGCGTAAGGCGTTAGAACTGGCGATCGCGCCCTCTAGTCATCGGTCAGGCTTGCTCCTCTTCCTGGAGCATCTGGGCACGCCCCTCATTGAACAGGTCCACCAAACCTTTGCCCCGGAAATCGCATCCCTAGGGCAGCACTTCCTGGACGACCTGTAGAAGACCCTCTGTTAGCAGGCGGCTTAGTAGGGGAACGACATCGGCTGCAAAGTCTAAGTCCGGTGCCCAGTCCGCCAGATCGGCCAGGGTAAAGCGATCGCGCTCGGCCAGATTTTCAGCCAGGACGGCAGGAATGCCCTTGAGATCCACCTGTTTAGACCCCACCTGGATTTGGTAGTGTTCGGGTCCAAGGGACCGGATCTGTCGTAGGTGAAGGGGAGACCAGGCAAACTCGGTCAAAAAATCCTGCGGGAAAAGATCCACTCCCATTTGGGCTGGTAGTTGGGCTGGTAGTACGATCGGTAGGGGAGGCTGGTGGCAATAGACAACCTCATCGAGGTAACGCGGTTGCCAGTCGGGGTGCTGGAGGGCCGTGCTTAGTTTTTGTTGCAACTTGGCAAGATGGGCTGTCAGGGCTTGGGTTTGGCCATCCACGATCGCCGGAAAGCTCTGTCGCCAGTCCGGATCTGCCTGTAGTTCATACAAGAGCCAGTCTAGCCAGTCCATGCCCGTGAGGCAGTCAATGCCGACCGTTAAGTGCAACGAGGGGCGATCGCAGGCAACGGCATAGTGCCAATGCCCACGGGGAATATAGAGTACATCCCCAGCTTGGAGCACACAGTGGAGGTAGGGCGGCTCCTCTGGCGGCAATTGTTCCGAGGCAGGCATAGCATCAGTGGGATAGGGTACCGTGGCGTGATAGACAAACCATTCCTTGGCACCATCAATTTGCAGAATCAGCACATCATGGGTGTCGTAGTGACAGTCAAACCCCTGCTGTTGGGCTGGAGAGCAGTAGAGGTTGACGTGGGCGCGATAGCCAATATCTTGGCGTAGATTGGCCGTCAACACCGCTAGGGCCGGGAGCCGATGGTGGAGGCCGTTGACGATCAAGGTTGCCCCCTGGCTCAGGCGATCGCGCCAAATTTGACGATCGTCCGTGTCGGGGAGGGATTTGCCATCAATAGAGAAGCGCAGGTCCGGATGGGCTAGCTGATGATAATTCAGGAGATCATTCAGATCTTGCCACGAGAATAGGGTCCCAAATTTAGCCGGCCCCCCCGTAATGTGGATGGCCTTTTGGGTCCAGTATTCGGTTAAAAACGCCTCAATGCTCAAGGGAGCCAAGAGGGTGGGCAGAATTTTCATCGCAAACGATTCAGGTGACCAGGTAAGACAAGCTAACCAGCGATCCGGCCTGAAGGCAAAGGAACTAACGACGGGGCCGCCGCCACCAGATTCCTGGCTGCTGTTGCCCCGGTTACCGCCCCCAGAAGGGATTCCCTGGGTTAATACCCCCTGGATGATTCCCTCAATTAATGTTAATCCCAGATGTCTTGATGTTGATGCCGCGCGAACTGCTGCGAGAGCCACGATAACTGCCGTGATCGCTGTTATTGCTGTTGCTGTTGCTATTGCTGTTGCTATTGCTGTTGCTGTTGCTACTACGATTTCTATTGCTCTTGCTATCGTTACCGTTGTTGTTGCGATTGCTACTACGGCTGCCAGAGTCGTAGTCATATTGGCGGGCCATGAGTAGGGGATCAACAGCCCCCCGATCGCGATCGATCACATCAATTTCAATCGTTGCAGTCCTTACGGACGTAGCTGCCCCACTGGGGGCAGCCGCGATCGTAGCCGCACTGACAAAGGGCAGTAGCAAACTGGCCTGCACACTGAGTAAAAGTCGAAAAAGCAGTTGCGGAGTCATGATTGAATTTCACCTTATAATACAGGGCACCTTGAAAAATACCGATTCTACGTTCCCAAGCAACGTTATCCCGTCGGTTGGAGCAGTTGAACTGCCCTCATCCCAAATTCATCAAGGTGCCCTACAACAATACACACCATTGTCGTTTCTTCAGCACGAGCAATACCCCAGACTGAAGCCACTTGCCCCCTCAGACGATCATGTCTAATGAAAAGTTCCCCAGCGATTTTAGCCGGAGGAAGGTATGAAGGGAAGCAAGGGATTTAGGCAAATTAGCCTAATCTTCATCTGTTAAGTGCTGCATCAGATCTTCTAGGGTGCCTGTAAAGACTTCACCTAACTGGTAGTTGTGTTCTGCCTCGTTGGCTCGTGCTAGGATGTGGTCTCGACGCAGTTCACGGAGACGATGTTGTAAGGTTTCTGCGATGAGGGCTTGATCATCTAAATCGAGCGTTGCTAAAGTTTTCAGAAGTTCATTTACTTGCGATGACGAGTTCATGACTCTTCCATGCTACGCTTTAGTTTCAGAATAGCAAATTAATCTAATTTTTGCTGGAAGCTTGCGTATACCTAGCCTCGATATCAATAGATAGATATAAAAAACGATCGCACCGGAGTGAAGGCGCGATCGTTGGATTTACTAAAAAGGAAAATACTTATCCTAATTAATAAGCTTCTAACATGAGGGCACGAAAGCCTGCTTGAATAAAATGACGATCGCTAGTTACCGCATCTGTTAAGTTATGGGTAGACATTACGACGAAGGATGTGCAGTCAGTTAAGCCCCAACTTTTATCAGGGCGAGACTGGTAAAGGTTTAAAGCCTGATCAAGTAAATTAGTATCAATGGTGACTACTCTAATATTTTGTGTTTGATAGCATTTTTGGATAAATTTAACTGCGGCGTTCCGATTGGAAGCACTTAGGGCATTACCAACTTCGATTAAGATTGCTTCAGTCAGCCAAACCTCGGAGGCTGCACGAACACGAGGGAGTAAAGTCTTTGCCTGAGGGTGGTAGCTATCACGGGAGTTGAGCAAAGCCTGGATGAAAGCAGTATCAAGGAATAGACGATCGTGGCTCATTCATCAGTCTCCTGATATTTAGGTGTGCCGTATAGATAATGATCATGTTCGGCTGACCAATCACTAGGAGCTTCCAGCGTTCCGGTAAGGGACTCCAGCACATCCCAGGCATCAACTGGGGGCTGTTGATGGTGTTGTCGTAGGTTGATGGCAAATGTTAAAACCTGTTGTTGCAGGTCAGTGGGTAATGCATTGATCTCATCAAGGATTTTGGTGACGATGGGGCTGTTCATGATCATGCGGCCTTTGAGAATACTAGACTCTAACTTAATGATACCCCTAGATAAAAACGATCGCACCGGAGTGAAGGCGCGATCGCTCAAGAAAACTCACCAAGAATGAAATCTAAATAGGATTGTGACCAGTATCCCCTAGTTTGCGTTTGAGGATTTCTGCCATCATTTGCTGATCTTCCTCAGTTTCTGGGTAGGGATAGATGGGACTATTGGGATTGGCTCGGCGAATTAAAGCTGCGATCGCATCATCGTCTTCACGATTTTTTAGGATATAGGCTCGGGTGCATCCCACTTTCGTAACCCTCACTCTAAATCCCTCTCTCAGAGGGGGAGAGGGACTTTGAATCTCGCTCCCCTTCGCCCATTTTGGGAGAAGGGGTTGGGGGATGAGGGCAAATTTGCAAATCTGGGATGCTCCCTATAGGCTCTCAACTCTTGGCGCGACATCTGTTCAAAGTTGTTTTTTTCATCTCAATTGGATTCCTCAAAAAGAGAGGGGAAATCACGACGGCCACTCAAAACCCTCAAGATTTCAATGCCATCGTCCAAGATTCGGTAAAAAATGATGTAACCTTCCAGAGCAGAAGTGTTGAATCCAGATATAAAACTTTACACTTGAGGGTGCGAGAGTCATACAAGCGTTTCTGGAAGCAAATCGTAGCTCCAATGGACGAGCGAACAGCGACGGCTGAGTTCTAGTTGCAAATAGCGAAACTT
>NZ_JBRCAD010000237.1:0-16567 GCF_053493415.1 Trichothermofontia sp.
GATGCACGAGCGTAACGCTCACAACTTCCCCCTCGATTTGGCCAGTGCTGAGTTGGCTCCGGTGGCGCTGACGGCTCCTAGCATCAACAGCTAATCCAGGCTCATCAAGCTTTAACTCGATATGAGTTGCTCATAGTTTGAATCCCTGCTCCCCATCCGGGGAGCTTTTTTGTTGAGCGATGGGGGGGTAATCAAGGGAAATGTCGGTACGGGGGGGCGCGCGATCGTGGCTGCCGGGATGACGCTGGCCATAGTCAAAGGTCGTAGGATTCACGTACATTTAAGGGTAGAAACAACTAGAAACGATGCGCGATCGCCCGATCATTATTTACTGTGAACACGTAGGGATTAGGGTACCGGTATGTCAGGCAAGATTTTGTTAGTCGATGATGAACCAGGGCTGCGGGAGGCGGTGCAAGCATATTTGGAAGATAGTGGCTTTACCGTGCGGGTTGCCAGTGATGCTCACCAGGGTTGGGAAATCCTGTCTCAATATCTGCCAGACCTGGTGATCACTGACATCATGATGCCCCAGGTGAACGGTTACGAATTTCTTAAGCAAATGCGGGATGACCCACGCTTCAAAAACCTACCAGTGGTTTTCCTGACGGCGATGGGGATGACGAAGGATCGCATCCAGGGTTACCAGAGTGGCTGTGATGCCTACCTGTCTAAACCCTTTGACCCGGATGAATTGGTGGCGATCGTGGAAAATCTACTGGAACGGCGGACGGCCAGTATGGGCCTAGGGGCTGATGGCGAGGGTGAGCCGACGATTGCGGATATGGCCCGCCAAATTGCCGAAATTCGCGCCCTATTGACCCAACAAGGCGTGGTGGTTCAAGCCGCGAATACGGTTGATATTGACCTGACACCGCGCGAACAAAGTGTATTAAACCTGGTTGCTGAAGGCCTGATGAACAAGGAAATTGCTCGCCGTCTGGAAACCAGTGTCCGTAATGTTGAAAAATACGTCAGTCGCCTGTTTGGGAAAACGGGTACCAATAGCCGGACTGAGTTAGTTCGTTTCGCTCTAGAACATGGCCTAGCTAAGTAGGGGGAGCCGCTTGCGATCACACGAATTTGTGGCTGAACCAATAAGGCCACCACGGGGAGCTTCCAGTTTGATTATTTCGTCCTCATTCCCTCAACTGTCTCTGACATTTTCATAACCCAAGAAGTCCAAGCGGGTGGCTGCTCTGGGTTGGAAATTCAGTCGTAACGGGAGACGGCACTTCCATACTGGGTAAGGTACAAACAAGGGGCTTAAGCCCCTTGTTGACAAGGCTTGACCGTACTTCATTAGAGAGAGAACGACTGTAGGGGTGAAATTTCATCCTCATTTGATATTGCTATGCCATGCTCTGGGAACACCTTGTCCGTACAAGTAAGTGAGTCCCACCCTTAGCGATCGCCAATCCCGTTCTGTCCTATGCCGCACCTCCCCACCCGATGGACCCGATATCACCTCCTGGGCGCGGGCTTCAGTCTGCTCCTGCTGGGAACCCCAACTGGCGTGTTCGCCCATGCTGGACATGGGGACGAGTTTCACCAGAGTCAAGCCGCCCCACCAGCGGACGCGATCGCCGTAGACCCGGTGACCGCTGCTCGGATTGGGTTAACCGTAGAACCCGTGCGACGACAACCCTTGGCCTTTGGCCTGCACAACACCGGGCAGATTGATGCGGTACCAAATCGCCGGGTCGCCGTGACCAATCCAGTTGGGGGCAGGGTGATCAAACTCTGGGTTGAACCGGGGGATAGGGTCGTCGCGGGTCAACCCTTGGCAGTCATCACCAGCGGGGAACTGGCGGCCTTGCGGGTGGCGGCGTTGGAAAATTCGGCAGAACGTCGCGGGGAAGTCCAGGTGGCCCAAGCTAATCTGCGCCTTGCCCAACAGCACTATGCGCGTCAGCAGCAGATTGCCCAACGAACGATCGCCCACGCCGAGACCGAATTGCGGGTTGCCCAGGAACAGTACGATCGCGATCAGGAACTCATGACCCAGGGAGCACTCCCCCGGCGGGTCTTTTTAGAATCGGAGGCGCGTCTCGCCAGTGCCCAACAATCTGTGACCGAGGCCAAGAGTCAGTTAGCGGTGTTAGCCGCCAAAACAGAACTAGAACGTGCCCAAACTGAACTTCAGGTCGCGCGATCGCGGACAGCCCTCAGCACTGATACCTACCAAACCCGTCTCCGCCAACTGGGGGCAACGGCCAATGCCGATGGCACAATTACCATCACCGCCCCGATCGCAGGCCGGATTGCCGATCGCGCCGTCAGCTTGGGGGAAGCAGCGGAGGATGCTGGGGCTGTGCTGATGACGATCGTTGATGATCGCACCGTGCTGGCTACGGCCAACATTCATGAAAAAGATTTGGCACAGGTTGCCCCAGGGCAGCAGGTTCGCGTGACGGTTGCCAGCCTGCCCGATCGCATTTTTACCGGACAAATTAAGACCATTGGTGCCGTTATCGCTGGGGATAGCCGGGTTGTGCCGGTGCAAGCCGAGATCGACAATCCTGACGGCGCACTCAAGCCCGGTATGTTTGCCACGATCGAAGTGCTCACCGATCGCACCCCGACACCGGTTTTAGTGATTCCCAAAACTGCGATCGTCGAAGTCAATGGTCAGCCCCTGGTTTTTGTCCAGAATGGCAAAACCTTTCAAGCAGTGGAAGTGAGCCTGGGGCAAACGGCGGGGGATTTAGTCGAAGTCAAAAATGGTCTGTTTGAAGGGGATTTAGTCGTGACCCAACGGGCACATCAACTCTATGCCCAATCCCTGCGGGGCAACCGGGAATCAGACACCCATACCTCCCCGACAACGACCGCCGTTGAGACCGCTGGGGAAGCCGCCAGAACTTGGCCTTGGTGGGGGGTGATGGCCGGTAGTGGCGCATTAGCCATTGGCACTTTTGTGGCCGGCAGCCTCTGGTCCACCCGTCGGTATCGTCAACAGGTCGCAACGCAACATCAGTCACATCAGTCCTGGGACCCCCTGGGCACGCAGCCCCAGGGCCATTCGGGGGTGAGCGCAATGGGCTACGAACCGGCCCTCCTGGGCACCAATCCCCAACCAACCGATCCTCGGCACTCAGAGGTAAACGAATAAATTGCGGGGCCTGGTTGGCCGAATTATTGGGGGATCTCCCCAGATCCTTAGTTAGTGTTACCGCCCTTGCGGCGATTGGGATTTAGGGCTTAACTTGCCATGCTGAATGCAATTTTAAAATGGTCGATCGTTCAACGTTGGTTAGTCGTTATTGGAGCCATCCTGGTCACCATTTTAGGGGTTTACAACCTCACCCAAATGCCCCTAGATGTGTTTCCAAGTTTTGCACCTCCCCAGGTAGAAATTCAAACTGAAGCACCTGGTTTAGCCCCGGAAGAAGTGGAAGCCCTCATTACCTTGCCGATCGAAAGTGCCGTGAATGGGACACCAGGGGTTGAAACTGTGCGATCGTCTTCGGCGGTTAGTATTTCCGTAGTGCGGGTGATTTTCCATTGGGGTACGGATGTCTATCGTGCCAGACAATTGGTAGCGGAACGGCTACAGCCTATTCAGGAAAAGTTACCAGAGGGCGTCGGTACACCCCAAATTTCCCCCGTATCTTCTCCCATTGGTACGGTTGTCATGTACGCCTTTACTGCTGAAAAAACACCCCTGATGGAGGTGCGGCGGTTGGTCGATCGCGGTGTCACCAATCGCTTACTGGCAATTCCTGGTGTTTCCCAAGTGATGGTCTATGGAGGCGATGTTCGGCAATATCAAGTCCTGGTTGATCCCAATAAACTCGCTGCTTTTAATCTCTCCTTACAAGCCGTTACGGAAGCAGCAGCGGCAGCGAATGTCAATGCCGCCGGGGGCTTCCTGACAACACCGGATCAAGAACTGATCATCCGTGGCGTTGGCCGTTTGACCTCGATCGACCAACTAGGGGAATCGGTCGTCACCGCCCGCGATGGCCGGCCCATTCGCCTGCGGGATGTTGCCCAAGTACAAATAGGGGCTGCCCTCAAACGCGGTGATGGCAGTTTTAATGGTCAACCGGCGGTGATTGTCGTGGTCAATAAGCAACCGATGAATGATACGCCAACGGTAACCCGTGCGATCGAGCGGGCAATGGCGGAACTTAAAGCAGCGCTACCAGCCGATGTGACCGTTACCGAAACCTTTCGCCAGGAAAACTTCATTGAAGCGGCGGTTACCAACGTGTTGAGTGCATTGCGCGATGGCATTATTATCGTTTCAATTATTTTGCTTCTGTTCCTGATGAATTGGCGCACGGCGGTCATTACCCTTAGTGCGATTCCCCTCTCGATTTTGATTGGAATGCTCATCTTAAATGCCTTTGGTCAGGGCATCAATGCCATGACCCTGGGGGGCTTAGCTGTCGCGATCGGGTCCGTGGTCGATGATTCGATTGTGGATATGGAAAATGCCTATCGGGGCCTGCGCAAAAATCAGGTTGCTGCCAAGCCAGAACATCCCTTCAAAGTGGTCTACGATACCTCGGTTGAGGTCCGGGTTAGCGTCATTTTCTCAACGGTGATTATTGCCGTAATCTTTGCCCCGATTTTTAGCCTCACAGGTGTCGAAGGTCGAATTTTTGCACCAATGGGGATTGCCTATTTAGTGTCGATCGGTGCTTCAACCTTGGTGGCCATGACCCTTTCACCAGCGCTGTGTGCCATCCTGCTTGCGAACCAGCCCCTGCCCAGTGAGGAAACCTGGATCACCGCCTGGGCGCAGCGGCTCTACCGTCCGCTCCTGACCTTAGCCATGCGGCGAGCCAGAATTATTTTGATGTTAGCGGGTGCATCGTTGGTCGCTGCTCTATTAGTCTTTTCAAGTTTGGGACGGGTGTTTTTGCCAGAGTTTCAAGAGCCATCCCTAGTAAACGCCATGCTGCTCTATCCAGGGAGTTCCCTAGCGGCAACCCATCAAACCGGACTAGCGATGCAAGCAGCCCTTAAGGATGATCCCCGGTTTACGACGGTGCAACTTCGCGCTGGTCGTGCCCCCGGTGATGCGGATGCGGGGGGGGTGAATTTAGGCCATTTGGATGTGGAATTGAGTCCGGAGGGCTTACGCGATCGCGAGGCATCCCTGGCGAAAATTCGAGAAGAGTTTGCTCGTATTCCAGGGGTAGCGGCGAGTGTGGGCGGTTTTATTACCCATCGCATGGATGAGGTGCTATCGGGGGTGAGAAGCGCGATCGCGATTAAAATTTTCGGGCCGGATCTCGATCAACTCCGTAGCATCGGGAGCGAAATCGAAACCGCCATTCGGGACATTGACGGTTTAGTCGATCTGCAACTTGAACCCCAAGTTCCCATTCGGCAAGTACAAATCCATTTCGATCGCACAGAAGCGGCCCGGTATGGCTTAACCGTCGGACAACTGTCAACACTGATTGAAACTGCGCTGAATGGCCGGGTGGTTTCCGAGGTATTGGAGCAACAACAGTTATTTGACCTCCTGGTATGGTTAGATGCGGCCTCACGCAACAACCTAGACACGATTCGCAACCTCTTAATTGACACCCCGACGGGTCAAAAAATTCCCCTCGCTCAAGTTGCGCAGATTGATTACGGCACGGGACCCAATACGATTAACCGTGAAAATGTCTCCCGCTTGATTGTGGTCTCGGCCAACGTGGCTGGACGCGATTTAGGGTCCGTCGTGGAGGAGATTCAGGCAACGGTTCAGAAAACGGTCCAATTACCAGCGGGTTATTTTATTCAGTACGGTGGACAATTTGAGTCCGAACAACGGGCTAGCCAGAATTTACTGATCTTTAGTGGGTTAGCGATCGCGATCATTGCTATTTTGATGTACTTTGCCGTTAAATCGATTGCCGGAATGCTAATGATTATGATCAATCTGCCCCTGGCGCTGGTTGGGGGGATTTTCTCGATCGCCCTGGGGGGTGGCATTGTTTCCGTCGCCTCCCTGGTGGGTTTTATCACCTTATTTGGGGTTGCTACCCGCAATGGCCTATTACTCGTAGACAATTACAATACCAAACTGGCCCAGGGAATGCCCCTGAAACAGGTGATTGCCGAAGGTTCAATGGAACGCCTCGTGGCGATCTTAATGACCGCCTTTACCTCAGCCTTGGGAATGCTTCCCTTGGTGATTGGGACCGGCGCAGGCAAAGAAATTCTGCAACCCTTGGCGATCGTGGTACTGGGTGGGCTATTTACTTCGACGGCTTTAACCTTGCTGGTCCTACCGGCACTCTATTCGTTGTTTGGCAAATCTCTAATGCCGAAACCTGCCACAAACCTGATGTCAACCAATGGTTTTCAGGATACGCATCCTGTACCAACACCGATTCAACCTTGGGGAGGAAAGTCATGAGAGCGCATCGTAAAATACCCATCTTCGCTCCCAATCAACACAATTTTGTCAGTTGCAGCAGTGCAACTGCCCCGATCCCACAGGGAGCATCCCAGATTTGCAAATTTGCCCTCATCCCCCAACCCCTGCTCCCAAAATGGGCGAAGGGGAGCGAGATTCAAAGTCCCTCTCCCCCTCTGGGAGAGGGATTTAGGGTGAGGGTTACGAAAGTGGAATGCACCCGATCCCACATTATGATTCCACATCATTAATCAAGGTACCGATGATGAACTTGCATTCAGTATTGCCAAGCTTATCGCCAAGCTTATTGCCAACCTTTTTAATCAGTCTAGGGTTATTCCTAGGGGGCTGTACCCGTGATAGCGAGCCAACGACGCTTTCAGCCAGTCCCGTACCTGAGGCCGCAACCACCCCAACGCCGATCGCTGCATCCCCCGTGGCAGCGCCACCCACAGGTTCCCCAGCAGCGGCAGACCACTCAACCTCCCAGTATAGCGGTCAAGTTGTGGAAACGGGTGCCTATCACTTAGAACTGGTGGCCATCCCCGAAGCCAGTGGCACCCATATCGATCTCTTTCTACAAACAGGCGATACCCATGCCCCCGTAGCCGGGGCAACCGTGACGGGCCAAATCCAGTTACCGGATGGGTCGGAGAGAAGGATTGATTTTGAATATGATGCGCCTGGTGAACACTATAAAGCCATGCTGCCAGAGACGATGGCCGGGGAATATAAAGTGGTCATTTTGACCGATATTCAAGGGGAAAAGGTGAATGCACGCTTTAATTTTATTAAATAGCTTGCCCTAGCGAGATAGCGATTCTAGGAATTCGCAAGTGACCATGAAGATTCTGCTGGTAGAAGATGAACTGGATCTAGGCAAAGCCCTAGAGCGATCGCTCAAACGCGAAAAATATGTGGTTGACTGGGTAACCGATGGCACAACGGCTTGGCAATATCTGGAGAATCCGTCCGGACAATACACGGTGGCTATTTTTGATTGGCTCCTCCCCGGATTATCCGGAATTGAACTCTGCCAACGCCTGCGTGCCCAGCAGCATCCTTTGCCTGTGTTGCTCTTGACCGCCCGCGATCGCCTCGAAGATCGGGTAATCGGACTAGATGCCGGTGCTGATGATTACTTAATTAAACCCTTTGGCATGGCCGAATTACTGGCACGGCTACGCGCCCTACAACGGCGATCGCCCCATATCCAGCCTCCCCAGCTACAGGTTGGCCAATTACGCCTTGACTATGGCACGTCAACGGTGGCAATTACCCCACCCAGCGGCCCTCACTGGATCATTCCCCTCACCGCCAAGGAGTTTCAATTACTCGAATATTTTATGCAACATCCTAATCAAATTCTGTCCCGCGATCAGATTATCAGTCGCATTTGGCAACTAGAAGCAGATTTCAGTAGTAATGTGGTTGCGGCCCAAATTCGCCTGTTGCGACGCAAGCTAGCAGATTATGGCTATGAGCATCTGATCGAGACCGTATATGGCTTAGGCTATAAACTCAGTAGTCATGAAATATAATCCGATTTTTCAGACGACGCGCCTACGCTTGGCGGGCCTTTATGCGGGAACAATGGGCGTGATTCTCACGGTCTTCGCCGTTGGTTTTTATGAAGTTATCCTCCACAATCATTTATCGGAATTTCATCATCGAATTGAATCAGTAGCCGGTACTTTTCACGATAGTTTGGAGGCTGTGTTGCAACAGCCAGGGCAGTTAGAGCCGATTGTACTGAAACTGATTCCCAATTTATGTGTGGGTAGCAGCGACTGTCGTGATCAATCGCAGGCTTTACATTATTTGGGCATCTTTCAGGAGGAGGGCTATTACATTCGCTTCCTTAGTCTCTCAGGACAATTGTTGGCGAGTGCAGGGCGGGTACCTACGGACTTGCCCATCCAGATTACTGAAGAACATTGGCAAACCCTAGCCGCAGACAGTGGCACCCGTTACCGACAATTTTCTCTCCGGTTGAAAACGAGAAATCATGTCCCCTGGGGCTATATGCAGGTGGGGCGATCGCTCTCGGATGTGGATGACCACATGGTGGGGGTGAAGTGGAGTTTGGCGATCGGTTTACCCACGGCTTGGCTATTGGTGCTCGGAGCCAGTTGGTGGTTAGCGGGACAAGCCATGCAACCTGTCTATCGCGCCTACCGCCAGATCCAACAGTTCACTGCCGATGCGGCCCATGAACTGCGTACCCCCCTTGCGGCAATTCGCGCCAATTTGGAGGCCACCCTGAATCCAGAGGCCACGGCAGCGGACGCCTGGGAAACCCTCCGGACGGTGGAACGCCAAAGTACACGGCTTGCTCAATTGGTTAATGACTTACTGTTACTTTCCCGGATGGATTTACAGGGACAACCTCCCCGTTTACAACCCTGTAATCTCAATGATTTGGTGAGTGATTTAGTTGAAGAGTTTACGGCCCTCGCGATCGCGGCGAATCTTTCACTCACGGCCAATATTCAGACTGATCGCGCTGTGATTATATGGGGTAGTGAAGCGCAATTATATCGCTTGGTAGCGAATCTGATTACCAATGCGATTCAGTATACCCCCGCCGGTGGTCAGATAACGATTCACCTCAAACAAGAGATGCCCTATGCCCTAATTCAGGTCCAAGACACTGGCATTGGTATTCCCCTGAACGAACAAACACGAGTCTTTGATCGCTTTTATCGTGTCCACTGCGATCGCTCGCGCGATACGGGCGGGGCAGGACTGGGGTTAGCGATCGCCCAAGCGATCGTCCAGGCTCACCACGGTAGCATTCTCATTGACAGTCAACCGGGCAAAGGGAGTATTTTTACCATTAAACTTCCCACTAAAGCTAGCCTGAAAGCCTGTATGAATACCAGTGAATTTCCTAATTAATGAATGCTTCAAATTTCTCATCCATTGGATTAGGATCAATATCCAAATAATTATCAATACTCTTTAGCAAAATTCTATTATCTTCATCATCATGAAAGAGACTGTGATTCGATCTCATCAAACGTCAAGTTATAGCGATCGTAGAGACTCGCCATTCCTTCCATAAATGACAGCACTTCCTTACATTGATTCCTGGCGAAAACTGGATCGTTAATGCCTCAAACGCCGTAAAATTTTTAATCTCCAGACTGTCAATCATATCTGCATTCGCCTACCATTCTGAATCTCCTCTGGCCAAGGGATCATCAACAGCGAAGCACTTATAACGCACAGCGGAAACCCACAAATAGTTCACGCCTGTGGGGATGATACCAATTCCGGAACGGGTTGCGTAGCACCCACGGATAGGTCGCCCAACTGCCACCCCGTATGACCCGATGGGCCTGATCAAAGTAGGGTTGGGAATAGCCCACATAGGGATAGGGCTGGAAATGGGGATAGGGTGCAAACCAGGTCGCCGTCCATTCCCACACATTCCCCAGCAGGTCATAACACCCGTAGGCACTTTGTCCAGCGGGATATTGATGAACGGGTGTGGTGCCTCCTACCTGATGTCCGTAGTTACAATGGCTGGCGGTGGGGCTGGCCTCCCCCCAGGGATAGGAGCGGGCACGATCGGCGATCGGGTCCCAACTGGCCGCCTTCTCCCATTCTGCCTCCGTGGGCAACCGCTTTCCTACAAAACGGGCATAGGCATCTGCCTCATACCCACTCACCCCACACACGGGATGATCTAACCAATCGGCTGCCGCTGAACGATACAATGGCTCGCGCACGCCTGTCTGTTGCAGCCACTGCCAACCCGCCTCAGACCACCAACGGCGATCGTCATAGCCGCCCGCATCCATAAACTGTTGGTATTCCCCCCACGTGACGGGATAGCGATCGATCCAATAGGTGGGTAAGGTGACGGTATGACACGCCTGCTCATTATCGAGGGCCATGACCCCCTGATTCCCCATACGGAAAGGACCAGCAGGGATCTCAACCATCTCACTGCTGCGATCGGGCAATGGTCTGGGCAAACTCGTGGGAGCAGCGGCTAGGGGGGCTGGGAGGCGCAGCAGTTGGTGAACATAGGTCAGGGTTTCAACGTGCTGGCTTTCGTGTTGGAGCAGAAACCGCCACAGCCTTTCCTGTTGAGCAATGGGGGCCGTTTGGCCATAGTCCCAAACCTGGTTTCGCACCTGGGTCAAATAGGCAAAGAGGGTCGCCCGATCGGGCAAATGCACCCGTTCCGACTTGGGGAGACCATCCGCCGCGAACAGGGTGTCGTATTCCGGGTGCAGGGGCGGCTGCCCCGCACATCGCTGGAGAATCCACAGCGCCTCCGTATAGGCAATATGACCGATATGCCAACCGATCGGGCTGAAGTCGGGATGGGCTTGGCAATTCAGCTTCGCGGGCGCGATCGTCGCCAGAACCGCTAAGGTCATTTGCCGACAAGCCTGCCACTCCGTCCACACCACTAGGAACCGATCAGGATTGGCCGCTGGTATGGGGAAAGGCGTAGACGCGGCAAGAGATGCCCGCGCAACCTGGCCGTCAGAGGGGAATAAGGTGGACATGCTGATCGGCTCCCGCAGTTAAAAGGCTATTCTCGGCAAACGGTACCCAATCTCCCATAAACAGCGGCTCCGAGGCAACCACGATCGCCCCAGGAAAGCGGGCAGAGGACGGCTGGGCATCGGGCCGTAACCAATAGAGCGACGGGGCTGGGGGACGATTGCTAAACCGAGTCGCCACCAGGGTTTGACCATCACTTAAAATCACATTGGCGTGAAAAGCCACCTGGTAGTGGGTGGCCAGTTCCGCTACCTGGGTCAAGGCGTGGTGCAGAGCCGCCGTTAGACTGATCCCTGGTTGGCTCAGCCATTCATGCAGGAACGAGCCAAACAGGTGTTCCGAGTCGGTACTGCCCTGGATGGCCTGGTAAGCCGTATCACACAGCCGATCGCGCAGGGGCCGGTACAACCGGGTCCGAAAATTCTCGATAAACCCATTGTGGGAAAACAAAAACTGTTGGTGCTGGAAGGGGTGACAGTTGCTCAAATCGACCGCTTGCCCTGGCGTAGCACTGCGCACATTCGCCACCACACAACCCGACTCAATATAGCGGCTTAGGGCGGGCAGATTGACATCATTCCAGATTGGCAGGGTGTTCCGGTAGGTGTAGGGTTCCGTCTGACGCTGGGGATGGTACCACCCAATCCCAAACCCGTCCGCATTCAACAGGGCCACCTTCAGTTCCAAAGGCTGATAGCTTTGCACCACCAACGAATGCTCTGGTTGATACAGCAACGCATCCAAACTGACCGGGGGACCCAAATACCCTAACAGGCGACACATAAACTAAACCCAACAACGCCATCGCCATCATCGCCCATGCGCATCATCGGGAAACCGTGTCCGAGCTGGATGCCGTCCCCAATTCCGATAGTCTTCCCGATTCAGATACCGCGCTCGGTCCTACGATCGGCCCGGTACCACAAGGTCCTTACGGCAGTACGGATCGTAGAAATACGGGAATACCCTCTGTTAATACGGAGCCACGACGGATAGGCATCATCCGGGAAGCGGGTCATGCAAAACCAAGGGGCTTAAGCCCTTTGTTCACAAGGCTTAACCGTACTTCGGCAAGGGAACGGTTGTATCCTGGCCCTTTTGCTTTCCTGTTTTTTCGCCTATTGCCCTACGCTCAGGCGGGTTTTGAGTATTGGTTCATATACCGGGCAAGTTGTTTGGTCTTGAGACCCACTTCGATCGCGTTTAACACCCGGATCATCCCCGTCGTGTTAATCATTTCCGGCGTGATACTAGCCCGTTGGGCAGCCTGCATAGCCTTTTCCGTCAGGGCATGGCTGGCATACCCGGTCACCACCAACACCAGATCCGCAGAGGCAATATGGTTTTCTAGCTGTTCAGCCATTTGCAGGCCATCTTGGGCCGTGCACCAGAGAAGGTCTACGTTGGAGGACCGTAGGCGATTGCGTACGGCAGTAGCGAGGCGATCGTGCCCCCCAAAAATCACCACCTTGCCTTCCAGGACATCGTAGGGATTGGGGGGGTTTTCCGACGGTCGGTGGCGAACACGCGGCTGGACATTGGGTGGACGCTCCACCCGGGAGCGATTTTCCAAGGCTTTGTTGTAGATAAAATTCAGGGTTTGCTCATGGCTGCCCCGGAGTTTGGCCACGGGTCCTTCTTCACTGTGGGAGTTGATTTGATCCATGAGGGCCTCAACCACTTCCTCTAGCGCCCCGATCGCTTTCAAATCCTGGACGTATCCCTTAACGGCAATCGCCGCATCCGTAGCGCTATAAAAGTCGGTCTGCTCGGCAATCATTTCCAGCAAATCCTCGCGCAAACTCTTCTGCCAGCGGCTAACTTGCTCTACTTCGCGTCCTTCCAGCAAGCGTTCTTCGCTCAGGAGCAGTTGGCGATCGGCAACTTCCGCTGCCAGGATCGGCGCTTCTTCTAACTGTCGCCGGAGATCCGCCGCTTGGGACTCTAGCTTTTGGCGCATTGGTGTATCGGGGCAGCCTTCCTCCTGGTAGCGAGCCAACATCGTCTCAATTTTTGACAGGAGTGGGTTAAGTCGCTGTTGAATTTCTTCCGTTGCTTTTTGGACATAGGCATCCCGCTGTTGTTGCAGACGCTGTTCTTGCAGTTCCGCTTCGGCAGCAGAGAGCAGATCCTGGACCGAGCTTTCTAAATTATCCAATTCTGTAATATCCATAAAACGTCATACTCGAATTTTGGACGGGAGAGTCAGTATCCGTAGTGTACCCTTAGCTTTATAGTCTGACAGGTCAGTATCCCTAGCCAAACTTCTCAGTATCCGGGTAAATACGGATATTTGCTTGAAAAGGGACAGGGGAACCCTAACGCATGGAGGATCGTATCTATTACCCTGCCTCGCACCAGCCTCGGTGGCTGAGTTGCGGTTGAGTTTTAGTATATAGCGATCGCTTCAACGGGGTAAGTCGCAAGGGGAGGGGAAACACCTATGCGGGGAATTCCCCCCCACGGACCTAGCTTGGCTAGTAAGCATATAGATAAAGACCGATCACCCTATCTTTAGGGTAGCGCTTGATGCTGACGCATGGCGACCCAAACTATCCTACGCCAGTCTACAGCAGGGCCAGGAAAGCAAGGGTTCTGGGGAAGACCTCATTAAACTTAGATCAGGCGGATCTTGAGTCATTCGCGATCGCCTGTCTGACCCTTTAGCTTCACTGGAATTTTTTTATGCTGTACCGACGCTTTGGCCGCACTGGGTTACCCATGCCGATCTTGTCCTGTGGGGGGATGCGTTATCAGTTTAAGTGGCAAGATATCCCAAAATCGCAAATCCCGATCGCCAATCAATTGAATTTAGAAGCCACCATTACCCGAGCGCTGGCCCTGGGGATTAACCATATTGAAACCGCACGGGGCTATGGCACTTCTGAACTACAACTCGGCCAAATTCTGCCCACTTTCCCACGGGAGAAGTTAATTGTCCAGACGAAGGTTTCGCCCAAACCCACGGCCCAGGAATTTCGCCAGACCGTTGAACAGTCACTCGCCAATTTAAACCTGGACTATGTTGATCTCCTTGGCTTTCATGGGATCAATACCCCGGAAATCCTCAATGACGTGCTTCGACCGGGCGGCTGTCTGGCTGTAGGAAGACAACTACAGAAGGAAGGTCGTGTACGGTTTTTAGGCTTTTCTACCCACGGCCCCACGGATTTAATTGTGCGGACGATCGCCACGGGGGAGTTTGACTATGTTAATTTGCACTGGTACTACATTTATCAAAATAACTGGCCCGCGATCGTGGCCGCCCAAGCCCAGGATATGGGGGTGTTTATTATTAGCCCTGCGGATAAGGGGGGTAAGCTTTATGACCCACCTCAACGTCTACAGGATCTGTGTGCCCCCCTGACACCCATGCAGTTTAATGACTTATTCTGCCTGAACCATCCCCAGGTTCATACCTTAAGTATTGGCGCAGCTCGCCCTGAGGATTTTGATGAACATTTACAGGTTCTTCCCTGGTTAGATCGGGCTGATGAATACTTACAACCCATTTTGCACCGCTTAGAAACTGCCGCGATCGAACGCTTAGGCGAAGGGTGGTATCGCACCTGGCATATCGGTTTACCCAGCCATGAAAAGACCCCTGGAGGTATTAATATCCCCACTATTCTTTGGCTACGCAATTTAGCGATCGCCTACGATATGCAAGCCTATGGCCAAATGCGCTATAACCTCCTCGGTAATGGTGGCCATTGGTTCCCTGGTAACCGAGCCGAGCGAGTGCAGGAATTCGACTTGCGATCGTGCCTCATTCATAGCCCCCATGCGGACAAAATTCCAGCCCTATTAGCCGATGCCCATGCTCGGTTAGGGGGGGCGGCTGTCCAGCGCCTATCCCAGTCCTGAGCCAGCCCACCCAACCCCCACGGCCTAGCGGTCTGTCCATCCCAACCGCTGGCAGAATACGGCCTAAGTCATGAAAGCATAATAAATCCCCCGTGCCGCCTCCCTAGACAGGGGCAAAAGTCAAGATTATTTGACTAAATCTCCGTATGACAGCGACGAGCAATTTGCCAGCTCAGTATAATTACGGGGAGTAGTCCCACCAGGATAATGGCCAGGGCCGGGGCCGCTGCCTCGGCAAGGCGCTCATCGGAGGCCAGGTTATAGACGCGGACGGCCAGGGTGTCGAAGTTGAAGGGGCGAATAATGAGGGTGGCGGGCAGTTCCTTCATGACATCGACAAAGACCAGTAAGGCCGCCGTCAGCAGCCCCCCGCGCAGGAGGGGCAAATGGACCTGGAGCAAGGTTCGGAGCGGCGGGTAGCCCAGGGAGCGGGCGGCATCGTCCAGGTTGGGTTTAATTTTGGTCAGGCTCGCCTCGATCGTGTGCAGGGAAACGGCCAAAAAGCGCACCAAATAGGCAAAGACCAGCGCCGCGATCGTCCCGCTCAGGAGTAATCCGGTGGAAAGCCCCAGCAGCGATTGCAGCCCTGCCGCGATCGCATTATCCAACCGTCCCAGGGGGACCAAAATGCCCACGGCAATCACGGAACCCGGAACAGCATAGCCCATCGCCGCCACGGATACGGCCAACTGCATCAAGGCACCCCCCACCAACCGTCGCCCATAGGCCAGAATCAGGGCTAGGATCACCGCTAAGCAGGCTGTTATGATCGCCAGGATCAGGCTATTACGGGCAAAGGCCCAAAAGCGGCTACGCCCCAATGCCCCCAAATCCCCTAGCGCCATCTGGAACAAGACCGCCGCTGGCAGCAGGAACCCCAACAGCACCGGTAACCCACAGAAACCGATCGCCGCCACGGCCCGCCAGCCCTGCAAGTGATAGGGGGGGACCGTCGGGGCCAGCCCCCCCTTCTGGTAAAACCGGCCTCGCCGTCGGGATTGCTGTTCCCAGACGATCAGGCCCAGGATAAATAACATGAGAAACGCCGCCAATTGGGTTGCCGCCACCCGTTCCCCCAGGCCAAACCAGGTCCGGTAGATCCCCGTGGTAAAAGTATCCACGCCAAAATATTGCACCGTACCAAAGTCATTCAGGGTTTCCATGAGGGCGAGGGCGGTACCAGCGGCGATCGCGGGACGGGCCAAGGGTAAGGCCACTTGCCAAAAGCTTTGCCACGGCCCACAGCCCAGGGTACGACTGGCTTCAATCGTCGTGAGGGATTGTTCTAAGAACGCCACCCGTGCCGGTAGATAAACATAGGGATACAGCACCAGGGTCAGCAGCGCGATCGCCCCCCCTAGGGAGCGGATATTGGGAAACCAGTAGTCACCATAGCTCCAGCCAGTCCAGTGGCGCAGGGTCGTTTGCACCGGTCCCGCAAAATCGAGCAAATCCGTATAGGTATAGGCCAACAAATAGGCCGGGGCCGCCAGGGGTAACACCAGCAACCACTCCAGCCAGTGCGATGCCGGAAATCAATAAAAGTCCGAAAAACCACTGACCTCCGGTCAGATGTTCCCCAAAAACCACACGCGACAGTAACAGGACGCAAAACGGCGTTAAGAGATTAATCATCGACGGGATGGTCGCCCCGATGCGGTGGATGGCGGCATAAAACAGGACGTGGGCTATCGCAATCGCTGTGACAGCCGAAATGACCAAAATCACGATATTTTTCGGCGACAACCCTATCAAAGCCGTCGGCTGGCCGAGTAAAAACGCCAAGCCGGTTAGCCCCATAAC